>NZ_JBNPLM010000007.1:0-77712 GCF_050313495.1 Collinsella sp. SGI.178
TGCTCAATAATGGAATGCATTTTCCGCCAGCAGGCCCAACCGGAAAGCATGTCCCGTAATTTCACGTCATTCCGGGTCGCATTTTCCCAAGCGCCCCTAAAGCGGAAAGCGCATCCCGCTCAGGATTGAAATTCTGGGATGCGTTTTCCGCGGGTCCACATAAAAGAAAAGGACCTCTTTGCAGAGGTCCTAGTCAATTCAAGGTGGCGGGGAAGGGAATCGCGTCCGCGCGCTGCGCGGACGGACCGCTGCGGCGCTTGCGCGCCTTGCGAGCTACGCTGGCAAACGCTATCGCGTTTCCTCAGCTCCGCGCCCTCGCGGGGTTCGATTCCGTGCAGGGGCTACATAAAAGAAAAGGACCTCTTTGCAGAGGTCCTAGTCAATTCAAGGTGGCGGGGAAGGGAATCGAACCCCTGACACGAGGATTTTCAGTCCTCTGCTCTACCAACTGAGCTACCCAGCCATTTGAGGTGTGCCTTGTTTCAAGGCTTGATTAGTATAACCAAGGACGCGCTCCGGTCAACCGAGAATTTGAAAAAAGTTTTTGGACACCGCCTCGGTTCTGTAAAGCAGCACGTCAGAGACATCAACCGGCCGCAAAAAGTTTTTCGCCCAGGGCCTTCAAGCCTGCACTCGTTGCAAGACAGTGGGCGATACAAGGATTGAAGGGCGTTCCAGCACCGCCCAAGCACCGGGACAGGAGCACATGCGCCAGGGGCGGACATTTTCGTAGCGTGCAAGGATATTGCCGCTGCAATCAATAAAGGCAATGTCGATGGGATAAGCCATAAAACAGGTGTGAACCGAAGAGCAGCACGGAAACGCCATGACGAGCGGCAGTCCGTCAGCCGTAATCGGCACGCGGCCCAGCATGCCGCGCAAGCGTGCGTCAAACGATTCTGCCACCATAAACTCTGCCGGCGACCAACCGAGCCTATTGAGCGCACGCGCGTAGGCGATATAAGACAAGACGGCGCTCACATGACCACCCCCGGTCGCCACGGATCGACCGTAACCGCGCGCTCGTGCGACAGCTTCGCCGGCGTCCCCAGAGAAACGCCGGCAATGCTGAGCAATCTAGGCCACGGCTCATAGTACATGACGCAGGCATAGGTCCTAAACGTCCCGGACAGAGAGAGCAAGCCGCCGTCAGACGACGCCGAGCTCTGCTCGCTCGAGACCTCGACCTGCAGATTATAGCCCTGCATAGCCGCCTGAATCTCGGACTGGACACGCATCGAGGCATCGACAGAGCTCTCATCGCCCTCCCCTTCCGGCGCCACAGCGTGCGCCAGCACGATATCGGGCACCACGCGATCGAAGCGCGCAACGGCGCCAGCAAAGACCATGACGTTGTACACAATGAGCGCAAGCGCCAGCAAAACGGGAGCGACCACGGCCATCTCGACCGTCGCCTGGGCGCGCTCCTCGTACAAGACTGCACCAACGCCCATTACGATCCACCGCCCAAGGCGCCCGCCAGCGTAGCGACATCGACGGTAAGCGGGATGGAACCACCGCCGGGCAACGGAATCTCCGCAAGTGTGAACACCGTACCGCTAATGGTGCGTTCGACTTGATATTCCAACGCCTCGCAGAGCGCCTTGGGATCCGTCACGCCCAACGGAATACTTCGCAGTTTGTCTTGCGCTTGAGAGAGACCGGCAATGTCAGACCCCGGACTCTTAATGACGTTAGCGGAATCGGTCAGCACCGGCTTTCGCAGGCGCAAGTCGCACGGTTCCAAACCCAGCGCCGCCACGGACGCCGAAACGGTATCGCCGAGCCACGATGCAATGGAGCCCAACGCGCCGCTGCCCCCTCCTAGGTCTTTAATCATCTCGTCCATAAGTTCGTCGGCCGAACCTTGGATGTCTCCGTATCCCACAAGCAGGCGTCCCCAAACATCCATGACGCCATCGAGTACGCCGGCAACGCCGCCCGAGCGCTCTTCCAGTGTCGAGAAAAACCGCGAGAGCACGTTGTTTTGCGCCGTCGCGTTGTCGGGAGCCAAGACCGCGGCAGAGATTGCACCGCGACTGCCGAGCGTAACCGGCTTATTGAATGAAGAGTTGAGCTTACCGGGACTGGTCATATCGCCCGAGACCGCAAAGGAGACCACGCCGCTTCGGCCGGGCGGGGCGATACGCGGCCGCTCGCCCGAAAGCGCCTTGATGGCCTGGTCAAACGCATTGCCCGCACGGTCGGCCTCATCCTCGGTCTGACGCTCAAGTTCGAGTTCTTTGTTGCGGCAGTCGACGTAGTCTTCCAGGGCATCTTTGAACTTGTCAAAGTGGTATTCGAAGCCGTTTTCGATAGAAGTCGAAGGCGCTGCAACGGCACCGAGCGACGAAACGCCAAAATGGCATCTGTTGCATCTGTCCTGCCCGTCATAATCGGCAACCGAGGCTAACCCGCCTGGCGACCCCTTCTTATAGTTGGGGCAACTCGTTCCGTAATGCAGATACGTCTTGTCATCGATGGTACTAATTGGCCACGCCGCATCGGTATAGAGTTCCGTCGCTCGCACCTCTTCAGAGTTGCGCGGCAACAGCGGGATATGGGAAGTGACTTCATCTCCGTCCTCGGTTACATATGCACGATTGACCTCTGTACTCGCATAGGTGTAAAACGCCTTGCGCGCCGCCGACTCCGCCTTCGTCTCGACGCTTGAGCCCTGAGGTGCCTCGTTTGCAAGGCGCGAGCGGTAATAGGCCTTCGCGCGATCGAGCGCCACTTGCGGCTCCCATGTGACACTCGAGGCATAGTGCGGATTCTCAATATCCGAAAGCTTCGCCAAGCTCCTCGCGCGTTCCCACATGCACGAACAGCTTCCGACTGCGCCTCTGTCCGATCCGCCGCAGTCGGCAAGCCAGGCGCGTTCCTTGGCCTTTGACGTTTTCTCGGACGCTTTCTTCAGTTCCTTGGCAGCATAGTCAAGGTCTTTTGAGGTGCTCTCGATGGCATCGGTCGAGATTTCTGACCCCTCGAGCGCAACAAAGTCCGACTCCGATGTCCTGGGCACGGCGAGCGCTGTGCCGGTATAGATCACGTTATCGGTATCCTGCGCCGAAACAGCCTGCGTAGCTCGCGCGGCAACCAGATATGGCAGAGCCGTTTCGACTTTTTGCAAACCCTCCGACGCACTTTTGGCAAACTTATTGCGCGTTTTAATAATCTCAATCCCGGTATCGACCATATCGCTTGCGGCTATTTTCCCACCCGGCACCAGCATGGCAACCAAGCCGGTGCCGATTGTGGCAAACCCCGCCAGGCCCAAGCTCAAAATGCTCGCATCCACCACCGTGGCCGCTGTATGGTAGGACGATATCACGTTGGCACCCGCCAGAGCACCGCTATCGGCCGCCACCTGGGTATCCCCGGCACGCGACATACTCCATATCGCCGCCGTCGACGAAAACAGCAGCGTAAGCACCACAAGTATGACGACCGCCGAAGAAAGCGTAGTGTAGGCACCGTCCTCGATAAACAAGTCGATACCGGAGCGGCCCATGAAGCCGCCCCGCTTGCGGCGGGCATTCGACCGGCAACGGCACACGAGCCCTCGCATCATTCGCAGCAGGCGACGCCTAATCCCACGCGGCAATCCACGAATCATAGTCTCCCTCCAGCCATCCGGGACGCGATCGGTACGAAACGTCGACTTTCAACTCAACATTTCCTCCTCCCCCCACATTGCCCATGGCCTGCGCGAACGCGCCGATCACGGGCAGCGGCTTTACATCACCCGCGATAGATACAGACGAAACGCCCCCTGCGTCCGCCCGGCCAAGCTCGATATCCCACGACAGCGGTCCGCCGGCGTGAAAGATCGAGACATCGGGCACCGCGGCGAGACGGCGGCGGGCAAACTCCTTGAGGTCGTCGTCCTCCGCCGCCGTCGTGGTCATGAGCCGCGCCGTCTCGGCGGCGGCAGACTCCATGACCGCACGCGTATAGAGCAGGCACACCGGCTGCAGCGCAAGCAGGATGAGCGTCAAAAACGTCGGCAGCAAAAAGGCGGCCTCGACCGTGGACTGCGCCCAATCCTCGCGCGCGATATCAATAGAGTGCGATGTCTTTGGCGCCTGCGGCGGCGTCGATAACCGATGTCGAGGCGACGCCATGGGACGCCGCCCGTGCAGCCAACGCCGCCAAGCGTCCGTCGGTGCCGGCGCGCCAAAGCCCCGCAATCGCCAGCACGATGGAAAGCAGCGCCATGGTGACGATGGCGTACTCAACGGTCGATTGAGCAGACTCCTCGCGCAAAACATCAAGCATTTCACGATCCCTCCTTTGACCCCGATGCTTGCGGAACCAAGCGCACCGCGCGTAAGCGGCACGAGGCGTCGCCGGCATCCGCGGCAACCGTCACCATGTCGACCCAGCCGCGCCCATCGCGCACGATGGCGCCCCATACGTTGCCCTTGATGTCGAGGTAACCGCTTAGAGCGAGCTGGGCTGTGGGCACCTCGCGATAGACACGCAACAGGTCCGCGGCAGCCTCGGTCATCGGTCGCTCCTCGGCCCATGTCAGCCGGGCTGCGACTGCGTTGTCCGCAGATGGCCCCGCCGCAGCATCCGCCCGTTCGTCGAGCGCCCGCAGAAAAGTTTGTGCCGTGACGGCGGCATCCCTGTCGGCCGTGTCCCGCGCTTTGTCATAGGGAGGCGCCACCGCGCCCGAGCTCCCATCCGCGACGGCCCCAGAACGCTGCTGTCGCACGGCATTCAGCCCCCAGAGCGTCGCCGCTATCGCCACAATCAGGCAAGCGAGCACCAGCAGCACGCCAACAGAATGCCCGCCTTCTACAGGCTGTTGATGCCGTCTTTGATCGCGTTCCATAGCTTTTCGACGTTGCCCTTAAATGCAACGATGGCAATGATCGCGATTACCACGAGCACGCCGACCAAGATGGCGTACTCGGTGGTACCCTGCGCGCTTTCCTCCTGCACCAGCGCCTTGGCACGTTGACAGGATCGCATTGCACGGTAAAGCGTCCGACTCCAAACCCTACCCATAACGTCAGCCATTTTGTTCATGTATTCCTCCCTACATCATCCCGCCTGCTCCCAGCAGCGGGCCCAATATGGATAACAGCAGTGCCGGCAAGATGAGCGTGCCGGTGGGAACCAGCAGCTTGACGGGCGCTCGTTCAATCTCGCGCTCGACCGCGGCACGATGGGCGGCGCGAATCTCGCGACTTTGGGCAGCAAGGGTCTCGGCAAGCGGGGCACCCAGGGCGAGCGCTTGACCCACCGTAATGGCAAAGGTCTCGAGCGCCCGCACGTCCAGGTCCTGCGCGGCCGCCAACAACTCGTCCTCGCGCGCTCCCACGCCCACCTGCCACGCCATGCATGCCCGTTCAAGCCGAACAGTCAGCGCCGATCGACGATTGGCGCAAAAGATCTCGAGCGCCGCATCGAACGAAAGGCCGGCGGAAAGCCCCAGGCTCACCACATCAATCATCTCGGACACCTCACCGAGCGAAACCTGCGCTGAGTTGTCCACGCCAAATGCGCCCCTCACCCGCGCAATAGCGGCATCGATCACCGAATGGGCCGCAGCAACGACTAGCACCGCCTCGCCCCTGAAAATCTCCATGGTCTTGCGCACATCCGAGCGCTCCAGGCCCGTCGCGACAAATACGCCGAAGGCGCACAGGCAAGCCGCGGCGGCAACCAGGGCGCTCACAGCTCCACCCGCATAATGCGCCGGATAACCACCAGGGCGACGCCGTTAAGGGCAAGCCCCAGAACCACGGCGCCGGCGCCTACCGGCGTTGCGAGACCGTAGCGAAAATCTGCCGAAAGCAGGGCCAGCACCGCGCACATACCCGCCGGCATCGCCGCGACCATATGCGCCGACATGCGCGCCTGCGACGTTTTGACATCCAGGCGGCGCTTGAGCTCGATACGCTCCCCCACCATGCTCGACGCCTCGGACAGCAGATCGGCAAGCGGGGCACCGGTCCGCTGCGACACCTTGAGCGCCAACGTGACAAGCGAAAGCCCGGGGGCGTCGATGCGGACAAGCAGGTCGTCGAGCGCATCGGCAGCCGAAATGCCGCAGTCGATCGCCGCCGCTACCCGCAGAAACTCGGTATGCACCGGCTCTTGCGCGTGAGCGCCCACAAACCGCATGCCCTGGGCCAGCGAATGTCCCGAGGCAAGCGACATGGAAAGTGCCGTAAAGGCCTCGGGCATAGCTTCCTCCACATCGCGCTGCTCGCGTCGGTGGTCAAAGATGTCGCGTGCGGCGCCCGCGGCAAAGGGCGCAACCGCCCCCAAAACAAAGCCGATGGGCGATAGCGACACCACGGCAAGTGCAAGGCAGCAGACGCCACTCGATAGGAACAGGAACGCCAAGCGTGAAGCATCATCCTCAACGACAAGACCGATGCGGCGCACGGGAACCAACGATACCCAGGAGCGGGCGATCTTTTTTAGCAGATCGTTTTCCACCAGCTCACGCGGCAGCTTCTCTGCCGCCGTCTCGAGCGTCTGGCGCACCAGCTCCGCCGGCGGCACCCTCGGCACATGAGGCTCCACTCCGCATACCGTCGCGACCGAAAACCCGGCAAGGCCCCCTACGACGAGGGGCACAACGACCTCCATTCCTCCACCTCCTCCTGCGTAAGCGTTCCCGAGCGCAAGCCCTCTGCGATAAACGGCGGCTCGCGGTTGAGGGTCCAGATGCGCTCGGCGGCATCGAAGGTCACATAGCGCTCGAGTTCCACGCCACCCGACGCGCCGCGTCGCACCCCCGAATAGGAGGACACAAAACGCCGGCCGTCCGCATGGCGCTCGGACATCACGATGCCGTCAAGCGCCATAGCGATTTGTTCCTCGATAAGCTCGCTCGGCAGATCGATGCCATAGCGCGCAAGCAGCGTCAAACGCACCACGGTCTCTTGCTCGGTGCCCGCATGAAGCGTGGTGAGCGACCCATCGTGCCCGGTGTTCATGGCCTGCAGCATGTCGCAACATTCCGCACCGCGTACCTCACCCACCACAATACGGTCGGGACGCATACGCAGGGCGTTGGTCACCAGGTCGCGGATTGTCACCGCACCCTCACCCTCAATTGAAGCCTCGCGCGCCTCCAGGCGAACCACATGCGGGTGATGCGCGAACTTGAGCTCGGCGGAATCCTCGATCGTCACGATGCGCTCGCCGGTAGATATCTCGCACGATAGCGCGTTGAGCAGCGTAGTCTTGCCCGACCCCGTACCGCCCGCAACCGCCAAATCTTGGCGCAGCGACACCGCACACGAAAGCAGTTGCGCATACCAAAGCGGCAGCGACCCCAGGCCCACAAGCTCGTCCAACGAACAGATGCGATCCGAGAACTTGCGGATAGTGAGGATCGGCCCATCGATCGCCACGGGCGGAATCACCGCGTTGACGCGATAACCTGTTTTGAGACGGGCGTTGACGATGGGACTGCGCTCGTCGATACGCCTGCCCAGCGGCGAGATGATGCGGTCGATGAGCACGCGGATCTGCTCGTCATCCTCAAACGCATGCTCGATGGGGTATAAGACCCCGCCGCGCTCAAAGAAAGCCGAGCGGCAACCGTTGACCATAATCTCGGTGACGGTGTCGTCCTCGATGAGCGGCTGCAGCGGGCCCAAGCCCACCACGTCATCCAAGATCTCGTTGATGATGGTCTCACGCTCGGGCGTCGCCAGGTCGGTCGGTTCTTCCACGTTGAGTGCCGCCTCCACCGCAGGACGCAATTCCGAGCGGGCAAGAACCGGATCGACGTAGGCACTGATGCGTGCCACCTCGTCGTAGCCCACGCGGTCCATCACGGCCCGCTTGGTGCGGCGCTTGACCGCACGGCGCCGTCCCACATCGACAGGTGCCGTCGCCGCTGCCGCACCGGCTGCTTTAATTCTCGTTTGCAGGCTCATCGGCAATCACCCTCACGCGACCAGGGAAGGCGGATGCGCGGGCGTTCGGTGCGCGTTGCACGGTCGGCGACCATATCGCTCCAAGGGCCGACGGCGCACCCCAGTTCCACGAGCATCTCACGCGTGGCCTCGCGCACGCTGGTCGCAAAAGCGCTGGTCTGCCCCACTGCCTCGTCAGCGCGCCCAAACGCCATGAGCGCGGCGAGATCCTGCCCGCCATCGGCGATACGAATCTTGGAGCTCAACGCACAGGCAATCTCAAAGCGCATGGCGACATCCTCGTCCGCCCCACGCGCGCCAAATCGGTTGAATACGGCGCTCATGCGCGTGCGCGGCACGCCCACACGGCTCGCCAGCTCAATGACGCGCGCTGCAGACGTCGCGGAAGAAACTGCCGCATCACCCACGACAAGGCAACGGTCGCACGCCGCCACCGCAGCCGCCACGGCATCGCCCCAAAAGACCGAGGTATCGATAAGGACCACGTCGGACTCACGACGCAAGATGTCGAGCAGCAGCTCTACCGGACGCGCCATGAGCTCGGCGCGCTCGGGCGCTGCGACAGGCCCCCAAAGCGTAACACCTGGGGCAACGCGCATCGATGCAGCGACCACGTCTGGCTCCGCAAGTGCGCCCGCGACCGACGGCTCGATAAGTGTCGCCATGTCATGCGGGGCATCGGCGCCCAGCAAGTCGTAGAGATTTCCAAACATTAGGTCCAAATCGAGTACGGCAGCTCGCAGACCCAGCAACGAAGCGGCATGCGCCATCGTGGCGACAATCGTCGATTTGCCACAGCCGCCCGAACCCGAAATGGCGCAGATGACCGGAGCTCGATGCGACGTCGACGCAGTGTCTGCCAGCGGTGCAGGGGCTGACGACGTGGGCGGCAACGTCCCCGTCTCGCCAGCCGCACCCAAGTGCTGCGTCCACGCCGGCACGGCAGGCTGCTCAAACGGTAGGGGCGGAACTGGGGATTCCGCTGTCACGTCGACGTGCGGGCCATCACCCGCGACAAGGCCCTCGACCTCATCGAGTCCATCGGCCAGGCTCACGCCGTGCACATATCCCATATCTACGGCCAGGAGGTCTTCGCCATACGGCACCGACGCTCCGACGTCACCACATGCAAGGGGGCCCGGGGGGCGCCGAACATGCTCGGCTTCCGCTTTCCCATAGTCATCAACACGCGGGCCTCTTGTAGCGCGAGGCGCCCCGGGTTCCCTATCAACAAAAACATCGGGCTCAGGCGACACGCCCCAATCGGAATCAACCGCTCCCTCGCCCACATGTCCGCTGCCGCATATGCTGTGCGCAGCGATGACCTCGGTCGCCCCCGCGCGAAACAGCCCCTCGATATCCGACGGATCGAGCGCCTCTATCAACACGACGACGCGGCTCACGCGTCCTTCGGCAGTCAGGCGCGCGACGGTCTCTCGCACATCTTTAGTATCAAACAGGGATGCCGCGATAATGGCAGCGCCACGGCGCGAAGGAAACGCCCGAGCCATAGACACCAACCCGTCTAGGTCGCCCACGCGAAGCACCTGCGCGCCCGCATCGCGGCCCTCGACTTCCTGCTGCAGCAGTCCGTAATCGCCACACGCGCAGCACGCAAGCCAGATCGCCTTCATCACTCGTCGCCTCCGCTCTTTTTGCCGCGTGCCGTGGCGGGAATCGTCAAGCTGACCGTTCCCTTGCCCGAGGCTCCCAGCAATTCCTTGACGTCTTTGGGGTCGGCCGCCAGCGTCACCCACTCGACCTTGCCTTCGCGCGTGGCACCGGCCTCGTCGCTGGTATCGATCACATACGCGCCGCACAGCCGGTCGGTCACGCCGTCTTTTTGCACGTACACATCCACGTAGCTGCCCACGCCTGCGGCTCCGCCCACCGAATGCTCGGCATCGACTGCCACCGAAACGGCAACCTTGCCCTTGGGCACCTCGAGCGTATGGCTCTCGGCTTTGGTGTAGACATCGCAGACCACGGCATTTTTGGGAATACGCGAGGTCGTCACGTCGCCACGCACCTGGCGCAGTTCGGTCGCCGCATCGCGCGGCAGCAGGCTCGCGAGCCACTCTTGGGTTACGACATTGGTCTCGTCGAGGGTCTCACCCACATCGATATCACGTGCGGCAACGCAAACTTCGACGCGATCGCCGCCGTATTTGGCCAAGGTTTTGGCCTGGGCCTGCTCAGCCCGCGAACGAACCGATGACCCGTAAACCATGCAGAGTGCCGCGGCGAGCACGCCCGCTGCCAGACTGATGGCGATGCGCTTGCTCTTGTTCACGGCAGCTCCTCTCAAGACAGCACTGGGCGGATGGGATGCCCGTACCACTATTGTCCGAGCGGCCAAGCAACAAAACAGCGCGATCACCATCTTGGTTTTAAGTGTCAAACCAATTACCAGCCAAGAGCTGACCAACCCGTCAAGCCCGCGGCAAGGTTTTGGTCAGCGCGTCGGCAAAACGCTCATTTAAGGGCGCATCGCCAGTAAAAAAGCCGCCTCCCGCACAGTTGGAAGACGGCTGTCATAGATAAATTCAATTACAGATGGACATCGGGATCGAGCATTTGGGCACTCACACGCATGGATGACGCCAAGTTTTGGAACGTTTCCAGGCGCAGGCCATCGATCTGCCCGGCATTGGCGGCCTCGCGAACGGCGCAGCCCGGTTCGTGGGTATGCGTGCAGTCGCCAAACCGACACGCACGCGACGCCTCGACGATCTCGGGGAAGGCACGCGCTAGGCCCCGCTCGTGACCAACGAGTGGCAAACTGCGCAGGCCCGGAGCGTCGGCAATGACGCCGGCGTCGCCCGGCAGCGCCACCATCACGCGCGCGACCGTGGTATGGCGGCCTTGGTCGTCGCGCTCGCGCACACCACCGGTAGCCAGCGCATCGTGGCCCAGCAGCGCATTGAGCAGCGTCGACTTTCCGGCCCCCGACTCACCCAGGATCATGGCGCACGTTCCCGCCGGAACACAGGCGCGCACCTCATCCAAACCACGGCCTTCGGCAGAGGACGTCACGATCACGCGCACGTCCGGGCCCACCAGACGGCGCACGCGATCCAGATCGCGCTCGAGTTCCGCGGCCTCGCAGCGGTCGGCCTTGGTAAGCACCACCACCGGCTCGGCATCGCAGTCGAGCGCCAAAACCAGCGAGCGCGCCACGCGGTCGAGCAGCACTTCGCCGGCGCCAAGTGCCTGCACGATCAGCACGCTATCCACGTTGGAACAAAGCACCTGACGCTCGCCGCGGGCGCGGCCACGCCAACGCTCAAAACTCGTGCGTCGCGGCAGGACGCATTCGATTACGCCCATGTCGTGCCCGGGTGCACGACGCACCGCCACACGGTCGCCCACAGCCGGCAGCAGTACCTCGTCCTCGCCGCGCGACTTGGCAAACCCCACGGCATGCTCGGCACGAAAGGTATCGTCGGCCGTCACCACCAGCGGAAACCCGCGATCTAAGCGCACCACGGCGCCCAGTTGCATCTGCTCGGGCTCCTCGGCTTGGGCGCAAAAATCGTCAAATGCTGCCTGCTGAGCCGCGGCGACCGGCAGATCGCCAAACGCCGGAACATCCTGCAGCGCATCGAGTCCCGGCACGCTCGCCAGCAGCTCCTCGACAGACGCGGGGGCTTCGGTCGCAAGCTTCCGACGACGATCACGCTTGGCTCGCGCCCCCGTCGTCTTTTTCTTCGCCTTAGCCCTAGCTTTACCCACAAGCGCCTCCCAGCACCACAAATCACAACTGAGCAGGTATTTTAAATCAAAAAGAGCTGGCCGGGCAAAGCCCGACCAGCTCACATACTTTCCCTCAGCCCTTTATCATCCGCGCGGGAGAAAAGCCAGCAAGGATACCGCAGGGCCCGCCCCGGAAGCCCTTTCTCCCGAACGATCCCGCAGCGCGAAGCGCGAGGACCATCGAAGAAGAAACCCCGCAGGCGGTCGGGCCGGTGGGAAGGATGGCCTTTCGACCTACTCCTTCTCCACCGCGCGCATGATCGCCTTGTAGATCTCCATCAGCGGAATGATCAGGAAGGCAAGGCCCAGCGCGGCGATAACGCCCTTGAGCTCAAGCGTCACGGGGCCAAAGAACATCTCGGCAAGCGTCGGCTGCACGGTTACGATCACCGTCAGCACCAGCGCCAGCGCGGCAGAGGCCCACAGCCACTTGTTCTGCTTCTTCATCTTAAACAGCGACGTGCGGCGGCTGCGCATGTTAAAGCAGTGGAAGATCTCGACCATGTTGAGCGTGATGAAGGCCATCATCACGCCTTCCTCGTCGGCGACGCCGGCGATCATATCGGAGATGTGGATGTAGCCCATGTCAAAGTACACGCCCACAAAGAAGCTCGCCAGCACCAGCGCGGCAATGATCAAGCCCTGGACCACGCAGTCCAGACCCATATTGCCGGCAAAGACACCGTCCTTGGCGTTGCGCGGCTTGCGCTTCATGATGTCGCCCTCGGCATCCTCCATGCCCAGCGCGAGCGCGGGGAAGCAGTCGGTGACCAGGTTCACCCACAGCAGCTGCACCGGCTGGAAGATGGTAAAGCCGATGAGCGTGGCGATAAACACCGAGAACACCTCGGCAAGGTTGGCCGAAAGCAGGAACTGGATGACCTTGCGGATGTTGTCGTAGATGCGGCGACCCTCTTCGCAGGCACCGATGATGGTGGCGAAGTTGTCGTCGGCAAGCACCATGTCGGCAACGTTCTTGGTAACGTCGGTACCGGTGATGCCCATGCCGACGCCGATGTCGGCGCGCTTGATGGACGGGGCGTCGTTGACGCCGTCGCCCGTCATGGCCACGATCTGGTCGCGCGACTTCCAAGCCTCGACGATACGGGTCTTGTGCTCGGGCTGGACGCGGGCGTACACGCCGTAGTCCTCGATGTGCGCGTCGAGTTCCTCGTCGCTCATGCGATCGAGGTCGGCACCGGTGATGGCATGGCTGCGATCGGTGACGATACCCAGCTGCTTGGCAATGGCCACGGCGGTGTCGATGTGGTCGCCCGTGATCATGACGGTGCGGATACCGGCATCGTGGGCCTCGCGGATGGCGTCGGCGACCTCGGGGCGGACCGGGTCAATCATGCCGGACAGGCCGCAGAAAACCAGGTCGTGCTCGAGCGCGGCGGGGCTGCAGTCGCTCGGGACCTCGGTGTAGGTGCGGCTTGCCAGCGCCAGCACGCGCAGGGCCTCGTCGGCCATGGCCTTGTTGGCGGCCACGAGCTCGGCACGACGCTCCTCGGTCAGGGGGACGACCTTATCGCCCTCGTAGATGTGGGTGCACAGGCCGATCACCACGTCGGGCGCGCCCTTGGTGTATTGCTCGTACTCGCCGTCCAGGGTCTCAACGACCACGGACATCATCTTGCGGCCCGAGTCAAACGGGGCCTCGCCCACGCGCGGGTGCTCGGCAGTCAGACCAGTGAGGCCCGCCTTTCCGGCATCGTTGACGAGCGCGC
This sequence comes from Collinsella sp. SGI.178, assembly GCF_050313495.1. Taxonomy (NCBI): domain Bacteria; kingdom Bacillati; phylum Actinomycetota; class Coriobacteriia; order Coriobacteriales; family Coriobacteriaceae; genus Collinsella; species Collinsella sp. SGI.178. The sequence goes on from NZ_JBNPLM010000007.1 coordinate 13,403, forward strand.
ACTCGGTCGGCTCGCCCACGGCCTCACCCAGTTCCTCGTCCCACTGGGCATCGGAGCACAGCGCCATGCCTGCCAGGAACTTCTCCTTAGGCGCAGCGAGCTCGTGCTTGACGACGGTCATCTTGTTTTGGGTAAGGGTACCGGTCTTGTCGGAGCAGATGGTCTGCGTGCAGCCGAGAGTCTCGACGGCAGAGAGCTTGCGGATAATTGCCTGGCGCTTGGCCATCTTGGTCACGCCAAGCGACAGCACGATGGTCACGACGGCGACCAGGCCCTCGGGGATGGCAGCGACGGCGAGCGAGACGGCGACCATAAAGGTGTCGAGCAGGGCAGTCGGGTCGGTAAGGACGTTGCCCACGCCGTGGCGGACGATGTCGACGCCAAAGATCACGACGCAGATGACGATCACCATAATGGTGAGGATACGGCTGAGCTCGGCGAGCTTCACCTGCAGCGGTGTGAGCTCTTCCTTGGCCTCGGCCAGGGCACCGGCGATCTTGCCCATCTCGGTATCCATGCCGGTGCCGACCACGACGGCGCGGCCACGGCCGTACACAACGGTGGAGCCCATGTAGCACATGTTCTTGCGGTCGCCGAGCGGCACGTCATCGGTGCCCGCGGCAAGCTCGATCACGTTGGCGTGCTTCTCGACCGGCACGGACTCGCCGGTGAGCGCGGCCTCTTCGATCTTCATCGTGGCGCTCTCGAGCACGCGGCAGTCGGCCGGGACGGAGTCGCCCGCCTCGAGCATGATCACGTCGCCGGGTACGAGCTCGGCGCTCGGCAGGTGCACGAGTTTGCCGTCGCGTAGAACCTTGGACTGCGCCGCGCTCATCTCCTGAAGGGCCTCGAGGGCCTCCTCGCTCTTGGCTTCCTGGACCACGCCCAGCACCGAGTTGACGATAACGACGAACATGATGATGGCGACATCGGCAAAGTCCGCCTCGCCCTTAACCATGCCCGTGAGCGCGCTGATAACGGCGGCAACGATCAACATGATGACCATGGGGTCGGCCATCTGCTCAAAGAAACGCTTCCACAGCGGCGTCTTCTCGGCTTCCTCAAGCTTGTTAGGGCCTGTCTTGGCGAGGCGCGACGACGCCTCGTCGTTGCTCAGGCCGAGGTTCTCATCGACACCTTGGTCGCTGAGCACCTCCGCCGCGGCGGACAGGTATTCCTTTTGCATATAGAGTCCCCTCCTGGGATTCGGGCCACTCAGCAGATTGATGCCCGATCATAATTCCCAGGAGAAGGGCAAGGGCTCATCAAGGCTGCCGTGCTGAGCGGCAGTTGATAGTGGAGCTATGGTACCCCAAAGCGACGCGTCTAGCCAAAACAATCCATTTGGAAATATGGTCCGTATGCAACGATGCGGACCGTGTGATGCTCAATACTGATAAAACGTTTTTTCTTAGGCGCGTCGCCAAACTAAAATATCGCCCAGATAGCAGCGGTTAGAGCGGTTGGTAAAGTTTTTTCATATACCGTTTTTCCCGTAAAAAAAGAACTTCTAATTCGGCATATGGTCGATTTTTTGGGGTATTCGGTCGGTATTTCGTTATAATCAACTCAGTTTTATTTCTTATGGTTTATCTATCAGCGCAAGACGATGTCAGATGGAGGTCTGAATGTACAAGCGCACTAAGATTGTATGCACCATGGGTCCCGCCTGCGATAGCGACGAGACCATCCGCGAGATGATCAAGGCGGGCATGAACGTCGCCCGTTTTAACTTCTCGCACGGCTCCTACGACGAGCACCACGGTCGCATCGAGCGCGTCCGTCGTATTTCCAAGGAGCTCGGTATGCCCGTCGGCATCCTGCTCGACACCAAGGGCCCCGAGGTCCGCACCGGTCTTCTGGTCGACGGCAAGAAGGTTGCCGTCAAGACCGGCGACAAGATCGTCGTCACCGCTCAGCCCACGTCCGAGGATTTCCACGGCACCGCTGAGCACATCTCCCTCGACTACCTGGCTCTGCCCTCCGAGGTCGAGAAGGGCTCCCTCATCCTGATCGATGACGGCCTGGTTGCTCTCGAGGTCGAGTCCGTCGACGGCCAGGACATGACCTGCGTCGTCAAGAACGACGGCCTGATCGGCGAGCGCAAGGGCGTCAACATGCCCAACGTCAACATCTCGCTGCCCGCCATCACCGAGCGCGATCGTCAGGACATCCTCTTTGGCCTGACCGAGAACATCGACTACATCGCCGCTTCCTTCATCCGTGACGGCGAGTCTGTCCGCGGCATCCGTGAGCTTTGCCGCGAGAACGGCGGCGAGCACGTGACGATCTTCCCGAAGATCGAGTGCGCCCTGGGCGTCGAGAACTTCGATGAGATCCTCGAGGCTTCCGACGGCATCATGGTCGCCCGTGGCGACCTGGGCATCGAGATCAAGCCCGAGCTCGTTCCTCACATCCAGAAGGAGATCATCGCCAAGTGCAACGCGGCCTACAAGCCCGTTATCACCGCTACGCAGATGCTCGACTCCATGCAGCAGAACCCGCGCCCGACGCGCGCCGAGGTTGCCGACGTTGCTAACGCCATTTACGACGGTACCGACGCCGTCATGCTGTCCGGCGAGTCCGCTGCCGGTAAGTACCCGGTCGAGGCCGTCAAGATGCAGGCCAGCATCGCTCTCGAGACCGAGAAGTACCTCCCGGCTCACGCTCCGCTCGAGGTTCCGACCGATGCTCACGGCACCCGCGTCGTCAACAACGTTGTGGGTATGTCCGCTGTGAACATGGCCACCACCGTTGGCGCCAAGTGCATCACCGTGCCGACGACCACCGGCCGTACCGCTCGCCTGATCTCGCACTTCCGTCCCAACATGCCGATCTGCGCGTTCTCCCGCCACGAGTGGGCCGTCCAGCAGATGATTATGTACTGGGGCGTTATCCCGCACAAGGCCGAGATTACCCAGGGCACCGTCAACGGCACGATCGTCAAGGCGATCGAGACCGCTAAGGAGCTCGGCTACGTCGAGACCGGCGATTTGACCGTCGCTACCGCCGGCGATCCCCGTATGAGCGTCCAGCTTGAGGACAAGGTCTCCTCGACCAACGTCGCCTACGTCGCTCAGGTGCGCTAAATCGCACTTGCAAGCACATTTGCATTAAAAGGGCCCGGAAGGCTTCGCCTTCCGGGCCCTTTTTAAGACCTACTTCATATGCCGCTTCATCGATTTGTGTTCGGTCGCGAACCTTTCCGATGCCGAGCGCACCACCAAAGACGCCCTGCGACGGAAACTGTTGGTCAATTGGGATAAACTGCTCACCGTTACGTCAGCCGGCTAGCAGCCAGCGACCAGAGGGACTGCGGGGACGTCAGAAGCGGCAACGCGGGCGGCAAAACCCGCCTCGGTTAGCTCGACGACCTCGGTAAACGTTGCGTCAAAGAACTCTTCGGTCAGCAGACGGTACGGCGGATGATCCGGATCGCCGGGGTTTTCGCGCACAATCTCGTGCATAACGCCAATGGTCTTGAGCACATACTCTTGTGGAATCAAATACTGACCAAACTGGGCCGCCGCGGTATAGAGGCGATCGGTCGCACGCGGGATAGAAACGATGCCGAGCGTCTTGCCAAACCAGTCAAAGTCTCCCTGCTTCTTAATGCGGAACTCCTCGCACGGCTTGCCGCCGCGCGCCTCGAGATATTGGTTCACGCGCGTGTTCCACACGGTATCGGCCACCAGATGCGACCAAACGCCCAGCGTCAAATCGAGCAGCGACTGCGCCACGTCATCGGGCGCAAGCGAAAACTCGGCGGCGCCGGGGCCGTCAACCGGCTCGGCGTCTTTGTAGCGCTGCGGATAGTGCACCCGATTGAGCCTTTCACGCTCTTCGACAATCGAGGTCGCTGCAGCCGGCGCACCCGCCGGCGCACCTTTAAGCAACGGCGCCACATAGGTGTCCCAAAACTCATGCTCGCGTGGCTTAGGAATGGGCTCGGGCTTGGCAAAGTGCGTGATGCGATACGGGATGGGGTCGGCAATACCGGGAACCATGTACCCCACAAAAATGTCCGGAACCACGCTGCCAAACAAAAAGGCATTGCGGTCGCGCACGTTATCGGTAAGCGCGCCGGCACGCGCCAGAAGTCGTTCCGTCTGAGCGATATGAATATTCCAACTTGGCATAGCTACCCCCGTAAAAATCCGGATAACTATACCATTCGCAGCAAGTCACGTGCGCGGCCGCAACCCCACTATGCGGCAACTATTCTGCTGCACCGTTTTCGGTTCCATATGACGGCACGGGAGCCTCGACCACGTGGTGATATCGATCGATATAAATCGCACGGGCCCCAAGACGTCGTACTAAATCCTGATGATGCGTGCTCATCAAGACCGTCTTACCGGCAGCAACATAAGCCAGTAGAAAGTTGACCACGATGTCGCAAGAGTCCTCGTCAAGTCCGTTGGTAGGCTCGTCGAGCACCAGAATATCGGGGTTCATCGACACGACGGCAGCCAGCGCCACACGCTTCTTTTGCCCACCCGAAAGCTGATAGGGCGAAGCATCGACCAGATCGGCAACCTGAAACAGCTCCATGGCATCGCGGACGCGGCGCCCGAGCTCGTCCGCCGAAAGCCCCATTTGAGCCGGGCCAAACGCGACCTCCTCGCCGACCGTGGCGCAAAAAAGCTGTGCATCGGCGTTTTGGAACACGAAGCCCACGCGCTGATGGAACCGCTGGGCCGTCGCGGAATCCTTGAGATATGCCGCATCGACCACATGTCCATCAAACAGGTACATACCCGCATCCGCAAGCTCAAGGCCGTTGATGAGCCGCATGATCGTCGTCTTGCCGCAGCCGTTGGGTCCAAGCAGCGCAACCAGTTCACCGCGATTAACCTGCAGCGACACGCCATCGACCACCGTATGGCCCGCATAGGAAAACACCACGTCGCGAAACTCGATGAGCGGCGTGGCCTTGGCGCCGGCAGCACCGCTCGCACCCATCGCACCATTTGTATCGTTTGCCAAAACGTCGCCCTTCCCTGTTCACATCGACGGCTTGACCGCCCGCGCTACAGCACCGCGCACAACACGGCGAGCAGCACCACAACGGCCGCATAGACCGCGTCGCGCCAGCCAAAGCCGTTCCGTGTAGGCGCCGGATATGCGCCGGCAAAACCGCGGCAAAGCATAGCCTCGTCCATCGCGCGGCTGCATTCCATCGCCTTGATAAAGGTCATGCCCATGATACCCGCGATCGAATCGGTGCGCGAAAATCCTGCAGGCGCGCGGCCCACACTGCGAAGCATGACCGATTCGCACAGGTCGTGCGCCGTGCGACCCAGCACCTCGATGTGTTTGAGCGCCATATCAAACGTAAAGATAACCTCGTCGGGCAGGTGCAGCATCTTAAGCGCCGCCGACATGCGACTCCAGGTAAGCGTCCACGAAACGCCCAGCACCAATGACACATTAACAAAGGTCTTGAGCGCAATCTTGAGCATGGCGCCCGTGGCAGAAGCACCCAGCAGCAGGGCAGGCAGCGCCAAAACCACGGCAAACCCCGCGGCAGCCAACGCCGGCACAAAGGTCGCGCGCAGCCCGCGTACGGGGCGCACCGCAACGAGCACCAACGCGATCGCTGTCATCAGCATCAAGTACAGCGGGCTCTGCGTCAGGCATACGCACAGGACGCAGACGAACATCCCCACCAAACGCACTGGCGCCGAAACGGAAGAAAGGGCGCGGTCGATAATCGACCCGCTCTTATGCACGCCGCCACCTAGGCGAACCCGCTCAAGCAGGCTCGCCAGGTGCAGGACATTCTTTTGCATCACACGATGCCGAGCCCCCACGGGCTCGTATCGCTGCTCGACCGCAAGCCAGCTAGGCAGCTCGACCGTCGCCATGGGCTCCGCTTTCCTTGACCGTTAGCGAGACCAGACGGAATGCGATGATGAGCACCGCCACGCCAATCACGCCCGAGAGGATATACATGGCAGCCTGGCCGGCAAAGCCAAGGCCCTGCTCCTCGGAATAGGCCTGCAGATAATCGCCCGTGGGCAGGGCATCGGCAAAGGTCGGGGTATCGAGACCGACCGAAGTCTGCAGACTGTCGTCACCAGCCTCCTGAACGGCGGTCGCGGCGCCCTCAGCGTCCCACTCGCCCCAGGCGTCACCCGTGGCAAGCAAGCCGAGCGGCGTGGCCACGACAAGCACGGCGACCAGGATGAGCGTGGGGACCAGCGAGGTCTTCTTGGCAGCAGCGCCCTCGGCAGCAAGCTGGCCATCAGCGGCCTCGGGCCCGACGATAACGCTCGGCGCCGTCTTCTTAATGAAACCGTAGATGGCGGCCGTCGCCACGCCCTCGACCACGCCGGCTACCAACATGTGCGGAATCATCATGGCCGGAATGGCAATAGAGAGCGGGAAGGGGCAGTACAGCGGAGCGCCCGAAGCGTTGGTAAAGAACATCGGCTGAATACCAAACTCGATCGCCGTGCACAGGGCCGCCAGGCACAGGCCGACCCAACCGCTTACGACGGCCGAAACCGAGGTGCCCCAGCTCTTGTCGTGCAAACGGCTGTTGAGCGCACGGAACACGATAGCGGCGGCAAACGGCAGCACGAAGGCCATGTTAAAGCAGTTGGCGCCAAAGGACAGGATGCCGCCGTCGCCAAACAGCAGCGCCTGCAGCGCCAGCGCGACCGAAACCGCGATGGCCGCGGCCTCCGGGCCCAGCAGCAGCGCGATGAGCGCACCGCCGACGGCGTGACCCGTGGTACCGCCGGGCAGCGGCACATTGAACATCATGAGCAAGAAGGAGAACGCGGCGCAGATACCCAGAAACGCCATGTGCTCGCGATCGAGCGTGGCGCGCACCTTTTTGATGCAGTGAACCCACACGGGCACCATCGCCACTGCCATGACGACATCGGTCTGCGGGGACAGATAATTATCTGGAATGTGCATGTACGCCTCCCGGTTATCGGCGCACAGAATTACAACGCCGCTTAAAACACCTTGCCAGTGTTACGTATTGTCAGATTCGTAACACGCCACGGGCTATCATAGCAAAACGGCGCACTGCCGACAAAGCAGCACGCCGTTATGCAATGCGCGTGTCATATATGCAGGCTCAGCAGTGCCTTATACCGAGGATAGCAGTCACGTAAGGCTCGGCAGCAGCCACCGCTGACCCATACCCCAGTGCAGGACCTAGCCGCGGACCTCGCCGTTTACGCCCTTGCACACCTTGGTGACGATCTTCTGGTGCGCTTTTTCGACCTCTTCGCTGGTAAGCGTGTGGTCGTCGGAGCGATACGTAAGCGCAAAGGCCATGGACTTCTTGCCCACGCCCACGCGGACCGGATCGCGGTAGACGTCGAACAGACGCACACCCTCGAGCAGCTTGCCGCCGGCGCTGGTAATGCGGCGCTCAAGGTCCTCGCAAGTCACGGAGTTGTCGACCACGATAGCAAGATCGTGCTCAACAGCCGGGTACTGCGAGAACTCGCGGTAGTTCTCCTGGTTGCGGGCGCCCTTAATCAGCTTGTCCAGGTCGAGCTCAAAGGCAACGACGACCTCGTCGATGCCCATGGCTTCGCGCGCCTCGGGGTGGATCTCGCCGACCCAGCCCAGCACGGTGCCGCCAGACAGAACCTCGGCGGCACGGCCCGGCTGCAAGAAGGCATAGCCCTCGCCCTCGACGGGACGGAAGCGAACCTTCTCGATGCGCAGCTGGGCGAGCAGCTCCTCGACAATGCCCTTGCCAAAGAAGAAACGCAGCTTGCGGTACTTCATGTCCCAAGACTGCTCGCTCCACTGGCCCGAGAGCACGCCCGCCACGGACTTGGTCTCCTTGGGCAGGCTGGCGTTCTCGCGGCCGTGGAACAGGCTGCCGACCTCGTACAGGTGCACGTTGGGCGTGCCATGGGCCTCGTTATACGCCACAGACTGCAGCAGGCCCGGCAGCAGCGAGCGGCGCATCTCGGTCTGCTCGGCCACTAGCGGGTTCATAAGTACCACGGGGCAGCCGCGGCCCTCGGTGGACATGCCGATCTTCTCCAGGTCGCCCGGCGCGGCAAAGCCAAAGGTCGTGGTCTCGTTGAGGCCGCAGGCGCGCAGGATCTCGCCGACCTTGCGGGTAAGCTTCTGCTCGCGGGTCAGGCCACCGATGTGGTTCTTGGCAGCCGGGATGGTCGCCGTCACGCGGCCCATGCCCCACAGGCGCAGGACCTCCTCGATCAGGTCGATTTCGCGCGGCAGGTCGGGGCGGAAGCTCGGCGGGGTAACCATAAAGTCCTCGCCGTCGCGCTCGACGGTGCAGCCCAGGCGGGTGAGCGAGCGCTCGATAAAATCGGGCTCGATATCGGCGCCGCAGATGGCGTGCACGCGGGCCAGGCGCAGCTTAATGCTGTCGATGGTCTTGGGCGCGGGGAACACATCTACGTAGCCGGGAGCGACCTCGCCGCCGGCGATCTCCTCGATGAGCGCGCAGGTAACATTGGCCACATCCACGCAGCCGGTCTCATCGACCTGGCGCTCAAAGCGGATGGAGGCGTCGGAGATCAGCGACAGGTCGCGGCTGGTGTGCGAGGTGCGACCGGCGTCGAAGCAGGCGCTCTCGAGCATCACGTCGACGGTGTCGTCCTCGATCTCGGAATCCATGCCGCCCATAACGCCGGCCAGCGCCACGGGACGCTCGCCGTCGGTAATGAGGCCCATGCCGGCGTCGAGCGTGCGCTCCTCGCCGTCGAGGGTCGTAAATTTCTCGTCCTGCTGGGCGGCGCGAACCACCACGCGGCGATGACCATCGCGCTCGGCAAAGGTGTCCAGGTCAAAAGCGTGCAGCGGCTGACCGGTGAGCATCATCACATAGTTGGTGATGTCGACGATGTTGTTGTGCGGGCGCACGCCCAGGGCGTTAAGGCGCTTGACCATCCAGTCGGGCGACGGGCCGACCTTCACGTTGCGCACGATGCGGGCGACATAGCGGTCGCACAGGCCCTCGTCGGCGATCTCGACCGAAAGCTCGTCGTCGGTCGCGCGGCCGGTCTCCGCCTTGATGGCGGGCAGCTCAACGTGGAAATCGCGATCGAAAATGGCACCGGTCTCACGGGCCATGCCGATCATAGACAGGCAGTCGGGGCGGTTGGGCGTGATCTCGCAGTCGAGCACGGTATCACTCGAGCCCACGTACTCGGCAAACGGCATGCCGCAGGGCGTATCCTCGGGCAGGATCATGATGCCGGAGTGGTCGCCGCCCAGGCCGAGCTCGCGCGCGGAGCAGTTCATGCCCATGGACACGACGCCTCGAAGCTTGCTCTTCTTGATCTTGACGTCACCGGGAAGCACGGCGCCGATCATTGCCGTGACGATGTGGTCGCCGGCCTCAAAGTTCTGCGCGCCGCAGACGATCTGCAGCGGGGCGGGATTGCCGTCGGCGTCGAGGTTCTTGTCACCCACGTCGACCGAGCACACATACATATGGTCGCTATCGGGGTGCGGGGTCTTGGTGAGCACCTTGGCAGTCACCACGTGGTCGAAGGACTCGCCCACGGTGTCGATCGCCTCGACCTCGGTGCCGGTACGGATATATTCGTCCGAAAGGGTCTTGGGGTCCTCCGGAATATCGATCATGGTCTTGAGCCAGTCGTAAGAAACACGCATCTAACTGGTCTCCTTTCATCTGTAACGTCTGCAATAAACAGACGGAAAACTCCAGCTACGGAGACGGGTTTCCGAGGTGCCGCAGATTGCCCCGAAAGAGGAGCGCCGCGTACTTGGGTACGCAAGCGACGGTTTGAGGGGCAAGGTGCGGTGGCTCGGGAAGCCGCCGGGACAGGTCAACTTAAAACTGATTCAGGAAACGCATATCGCCCGTCATGAGCGTTCTGAGGTCGGGCAGGTCGTAACGCAGGGCAGCGACGCGCTCGGCGCCAATGCCAAAGGCGAAGCCGGTGTACTTCTCGGGGTCGATGCCGCAGTTGATCAGGACGTTGGGGTCGACCATGCCGCAGCCCAAGATCTCGATCCAGCCGCTGTGCTTGCAGAAGTTGCAGCCCTTGCCGCCGCAGACGTGGCAGCTCACGTCCACCTCGCAGGAAGGCTCGGTGAAGGGGAAGAAATGCGGGCGGTAACGCGTCTTGCGGTCCTCGCCAAACATGCACTTAACAAAGTAGTCGAGCGTGCCCTTAAGATCGCCAAAGGTGATGCCCTCGTCGACGACCAGGCCCTCGATCTGGTTGAACTGCGGCAGGTGACAGGCGTCGGCCGTGTCGGGACGGTAGACGGTGCCCGGGCAGATCATGTAGATGGGCGGCTTCTGCGACTCCATGGTGTGAATCTGCACGCCCGAGGTCTGGGTGCGCAGCAGCACGTCGGACTCGCCGTGGGCATGCGCCTCGGGGTGCGCGACGCTGCCGGGGTTGTTGTCGACCACATAGAAGGTGTCGCGGGCCGAGCGGCTCGGGTGATCCATGGGGGCGTTGAGCGCGGTGAAGTTGTAGTAGGAGGTGTCGACCATGGGACCAGACTCGACGGTGTAGCCGATACCGCTAAAGATATCCTCGGCCTCCTCGATGATCTGCTTGATCAGGTGCTGGTGGCCGATTTGCGGACGAATGCCCGGCAGCGTGATGTCGACGGCCTCGTGCTCCAGTGCGTGCTTGAGGGCGGCGGCCTTCATCTCGGTGGTGCGCTCGTCGAGCATGCCCTCGATCAGCTGGCGCATCTCGTTGGCGCGCTTGCCCATCACGGGGCGATCCTCGGGGGCGAGCTTGCCCATCATGCGCATCAGGCCGGTAATACGACCCTTGCGGCCGAGCAGCTCAACGCGCGCAGCCTCGAGCTTGGCGGCGTCGTCGGCGCCAGCGACGAGCTCCTTGGCCTCTTCCTCGAGTTTGACCAGATCATCAATCAGACTCATGTCTTCCCTTTCGTCTCTCGCGTTCCCCGCTCGCCAGGACGACTGCCGCCGTCTGGCGTTGCAAAAACGCGGCCCGGTTCGGTAACAAAAAAACCGTCCTCGGGCATGTGCATTGCCCAAGGACGGTTGAATTCCGCGGTACCACCTTGTTTGACCCGGCGGATGTCTGGCCCGCCGTGCCCACTCTATGCCCCTTATCGCGAGGCTCACGGCTTCCCTACTGGGGCTTCGCCGCCGCTGGCCGCGCGCCCGTTGAGGTTGCTGCTCGGGAGTGAACGCTTGGCCCTTGCCACCGCAGGAAGGCTTGCAGCCCATGACCTTCCCTCTCTTGCCGGCGACGCGGCGGGCAAAACCCTCTCCGTCAACGCATTGGGCTATAGGATAACACATTCTGCGAGCATATCGCCGCGTTCCGTTTTGTTCGCACTGGGTACAAGGCAGATAGCTGTGCAAACTGGCCGCACGCCCACCCGTGGCGTCCGGTCTGCGGGATCAAGGATATGGGTATGGGAAAGAAACTCGATAAGAAGGCCAAGGCCGCCGTGGCCAAGGCCTCTAAGAACGCCAAGGCGGGCAAGGGCATCAAGAAGCTCCGCAAGCTCGAAGGCAAACTATGGACCCGCGAGTACCTGCTCAAGATTGCCGAGTTCGATGGCGCGACGATTGCCCCCGCCAACGGCGCTGCGGCCCGCGCCGATGCTATGGGCGCCCTTGCCGGCGAACATCACAAGCTCCTGACCAGCAAAAAGTTCGTCGAGCTTGTAGGCTCGCTGGCACACGAGACCGTCGCCGGCGGCAAGATCGACGACCCGCAGCTGCTCGACGAGATCCGTGTGCTCGGCCGCGACCAGCGCGAGGCAAGCGCCATTCCCACCGAAGAAGCCGAAGCCTGGACCAGGCTCACCTGCGAGGCCGACGCCGTGTGGCACAAGGCCAAGACGGCCAACGACTGGGCGAGCTTTGAGCCCTACGTGGATAGAATCGTCGCCCAGCTCAAGCATCAGGCCGAGCTCATGGACCCCAAGCGCGACCCATACGATGTTTGGCTCGACCAGTACGAACGCGGCCTTTCCGCCAAGAGCTTCGATGCGTTTTGTGACGAGGTCAAGGCCACCGTCGTGCCGCTCGTTCACGCCATCGGCGAGCGCGGACAGCAGCCTACTGCCGACTTTTTGCATGCCCGCGTGCCCGAGGCCGCCCAGCGCGCCATGAGCTTCGACCTGATGAAGCTCGTCGGCCTTAACCTGGACGACACCACGCTCGCCTTTACCGAGCACCCGTTTAGCGAGGGCTTCTCGGTGGGCGACGCGCGCATCGCCACGCACATCTACGAGAACGACTGCATCTCCAACGTCTATAGCATCATCCACGAGGCGGGGCACGCCATGTACGAGCTGGGCGTCAATCCCGCTTACGCGCGTACGTGTCTGGAGGGCGGCACCTCCATGGGCATTCACGAGAGCCAGAGCCGCTTTTTCGAGAACACCGTAGGCCGTAGTCGCGCTTTTATGGGCCCGCTGCTCGAAGTGCTGCGCCGTCACGCGCCCGAGGTCTACGGCAACGTGGACGAGGACACGCTCTACCACGCCGTGAACATCGCTCGGCCGTCGCTGATCCGTACCGAGGCCGACGAGCTCACCTACCCGCTGCATATTATGGTGCGCTACGAGATTGAGCGCATGCTGTTTGCCGGCGAGGCCACGGCCAAGGACATCCCCGCGCTTTGGAAGCGCTTTATGGACGAGTACCTGGGCATTCCTGTTCCCGACGACACGCGCGGCTGCCTGCAGGATACGCACTGGAGCGGCGGCTCGTTTGGCTACTTCCCCACGTATGCGCTGGGCAGCGCCTACGATGCCATGTTTGTGCCGGCCATGTGCCGCGACGGTGTCGACCTTAACGGCGCCTGTGCGAGCGGCGACCTGACACCCGTCCGCGCTTGGCTGGGCGAGCACATTTGGCAGTGGGGCCGCGCCAAGGACGCGCCGGAGCTCATCAAGGGCGCGTGCGGTATGGCATTCGATGCCCGCTACTACTGCAGCTACCTGCAGGACAAGTTCACCACGCTGTACCAGCTGTAAGGATTGACCAGCACGCCATCGCCAACGCCAACCATGTTGACGTCGATGTCTTGGCAACGTCAGCGAAAACGGCCCCAAGCGAGCAAGGTGACGTGAAATGAAAGGGCGCTGACCTTCTGGTCGCGCCCTTGAAATTGAACGCCAGATTGCCGCTTGGGGCCGTTTGTAGCGTCGAGCGGTTACGCGGTTTGGTAAAACCGCGTAACTACAGAGCCTCCAGCGCGGCGGCGATGCGCTTCATGGCGGCGTCGGCGGCGTCTTGGTCGGGGGCCTCGGCCAAAACGCGAATCACCGACTCGGTTCCGCTCTTGCGCACCAGCACGCGGCCCTCGCCCGCCAGCGCCGCCTCGGCCTCGGCAATGGCGGCCTGCACGCCCATGCTACCCAGCGCAGCATCCTTGTCCGCCACGCGTACGGCAACCTGCGCCTGCGGCAGCAGCTTGCACGGCACCGCGAGCTGCGAAAGCGTCTCGCGTTCGGCACGAATCACTTCCATCACACGCAGCGAGGTCATTATGCCGTCGCCCGTACGCTCGATATCGCCAAAGATCGTATGGCCCGTCTGCTCGCCACCCAGGCTGTAGCCGCCCTCGCGCATCTTGGCATACACGTGGCGGTCGCCCACGCCGCTGGTCACGGCACTCAGGCCGGCAAGCTCCAGCGACTTAATCAGGCCAAAGTTGCTGGCGATCGTCGGCACCACGGTACCGCCCGAGAGGCGCCCGTGCTTGTTAAGATACACGCCGCACACGTACAGAATCTGGTCGCCGTCGACCACGCGGCCGCGCTCGTCCACGGCCAGGCAGCGGTCGGCATCGCCGTCGTAGGCAAAGCCCACGTCCAAGCCTTGCTCCACCACATGGCGCTGCAGGCGCTCCATATGCGTAGAGCCGCAGTCGACGTTAATGTTAAAGCCGTCGGGTGCGGCGTTAATCACGCGCACATCGGCGCCGAGCGCATCGAACACCGGCTTGGCGACAGAGGACGCCGAGCCGTTGGCGCAGTCAATGCCAATCTTGACGCCCTGCAGCGAAAAGTTCGCGCTTGCAATGAGCGAGGCAATGTAGCGGTTGCGGCCCTGCATGTAGTCGACCGTGGCGCCAATGTGGTTGCCCGTGGCCAGCGGCACCTCGCTCTTGCCATCGATGTAGTCCTCGATGAGCTCCAGCACGTCCTCGTCCATCTTAAAGCCGTCGCTGTTGACCAGCTTAATGCCGTTATCGCAAAACGGGTTGTGGCTCGCACTGATCATGATGCCGCAATCGAAGCAGCCCTCCACGGTCTGGTGCGCCACGCCCGGCGTAGGAATCACGTGCAGCATATAGGCGTCTGCGCCGCTCGCAACCAGACCGCTCACCAGCGCCGCCTCGAACATATAGCTCGAGCGACGCGTGTCCTTACCCACGATCACGCGCGCCTTGGCCCCGCGCCTGGCGCCGTAATACCAGCCCACAAAGCGGCCGATCTTGTACGCGTGTTCCACGGTCAGCCCAACGTTGGCCTCGCCGCGAAATCCGTCGGTGCCAAAGTACTTCATAAGAGGTCCTCTCTATAGACAAAGGCGCGCCGCCAAAGCAACGCGCCGCCAGCCCATTATCCTTTAATAGCAACCGCGGGGGCTACACCGTTAAAAACATCATTACGATAATCATGGCAAAGCCGATAAGGTCGGTCGGCAAAAATACCGTGCCCAGCATAACGGCGCTGGTAATGGTTGCCGAGACCGGCTCCACGGTCCCGATGAGGCTCGCGCGCACCGAGCCGATGTCCTTGACGCCCTGCATATAGAGCATGTACGCCAAAAACGAGCCCACGACCACAAACACCGCGAGCGCCTCGACGCCGGCGGCATCGAGCGCCGGCATATGGGCCCACGGCTGCACGAAAACGCACGAGACCACGCCTGCCGTGAGCATGGCAGAGCCTGTAACGATGGGGCTGCCGTATTCGGACAGAATCTTGGCGGGAATCACCGCCATACAGGCGGCGCTGACCGCACACATAAGGCCCGCAACCAGGCCAAGCGGCGATATGCTCAGACTGGTAGGGTCGCCGCCGGTAGCGATTAAAAAGGTGCCGCCCAGGGCCAGACCAATGCCGATCGCCTCGCGAGCGCGCGGCATGCGGCGATCGACCACGCAGGTGTAGCCCATGATGATGACCAGCTGCAGGCACTGAAGGACCGTCGCGGTTCCGGCGTTGGTCAGGCGCACGGCCGAAAGATAGCAAAACTGGTTGAACAGCAGGCCAAAAGCGGTAAAGAGCAGCAGCTGCTTGCGATCAGCGGGCGTCGTCCAAAGCTTGACCAGGCGTGCGCGGTCGCGCGTGACAACCACAGCCATAAAGAGCAGGCCGGCGAGAATCTGCCGTATGCTCATAAGCCACAGCGTATCGACATGGTAGGTATCGAACAAAAAACTCGCGCTGGTGCCCGAGAAGCCCCAAAACGAGCCGCCCACGAGCGTAGCCAACATGCCCACGATCATCTTGCGCGTCTGGGCGTCGTTGAGACGGTCACGCCAGGCGCGACGGGTGCTGCGGCTGAGCTCATCGGTGCCCTCGGGCACATCAATGTTCGATATATCGGTCATCGGCACCGAAGTCCCTGCGCCTTCGACCTGCTCGACGCGCTCTTTGCTCATCCCGCTCCCCCGAAACAGACTGGAAACAATTCGGCTTACCTTACCACGGCGAAGGCACCAGCTGGGGGCTTGTCCGCTTATCGGTAGGACAATTCCGCAGACGTCTCTTCCATGGTTCGGCATCGCAACGGCTTTGCATTATGCGATAGCCAAATCGCGGCAGCGAGCTCTTTTAAAATGGGCGCGACAAAGCCCTTTGATTCCACAACGTTAGCGATTTTAAAAAATATTCTTGCCACCGAGTTCAAGCTCCGTTATATTATCCCTTGCGCACTTGCGCACCCTTGATCGGGCGTTTAGCTCAGGGGGAGAGCGCTTCCCTGACACGGAAGAGGTCAGAAGTTCAAATCTTCTAACGCCCACCAAATGTTCGCAGCCCAGAGGCTATGCCTCTGGGCTGTTTTGTTTTATCTGCTAAGCCAAAAGGGCGCCGTGGCACCCAAAACCGCTTCGGCAGCTCCAATAACCATCCCAATCGAGGCTGATACCGCCTCTACATAACCGGTAATCATCCCGGCAGACCCCAAGTTGCTTCGGTATCGCCGGCAATTACCCCTGCCACACCCAAAATCGCCCAGACAACCCCGGCGACCGCCCCAATCAGCCCCAAAATCACCCAAACAGCCTTGTCGACTGCCCCGATCTGGCCTTCGCAAGCCTCGCGGCCACATCCGGACAGCCTTCCCATAACCAGGTCTAATACTTTTCCCGAGAAGTGAACGACCTTATTTGGACCCCTGAAGCATCCACACTTTTTACAGCCAAAACCGCAGGATTCCAATGATAAAACCGCAGGAAATAAGCCACCAAAAGTGTCGATGTTTCGGGGGTCCGTTTTGACTCGTTCACTTCTCGGGAAAAGTATTAGACCTGACAATGAGGCCCTTGGTCCCATGCCCAGCAACCGCCCCTACCAATGTTGACGCGCCTCGATTACGGCCTGCCAAAGCTTAAACCGCTTCGCTTCGACGCGCTTGAGGGCAAAGTATCGCTGCTCCTCGCTCATGGGCTTGTTAAAAATGGGTCGCTTGTTCCGGTGCAGCTTCCGTCGGATGCGTTCGCACAGCCGGATGAGCTTGTCGTAGTCATTTGCCTGCTCAGTCGTCACGGTGAAGTGTGCCACGCCGCTCAACAGCTCCAACTCGTTGCGGCGCTCGGCATCCTTGTAAATCTTCTCGCGTCCGTCATGAATGGCATCGCTGTCGTAATCGACCATCGCGGTCAGCACCTCTGGCAGCAGCCCGGCCTTTACTTTATCCATGCCCACCTCGACTTTAGCCGTAAGCGTTATGTCGGGTGTGCGCTCCAACACGCGAAGCTTGTGATCACGTCCGTCATTGTATCCATCGCGAATGAAGACCTTCTTGTTAAGTTCGGCCTTGCCCAATGCATACCCGCCGTAGCGCGCAGGCAGCGACATAAACATGCAGAGCCCCGACTCCCTCGGAGAGCGCGACCCCTCGATCACATATGCAAGCAGCGCCTTTGCCTTCGCGATGCCCCTCACCTTGGGTGACTTCTCGATATACGCCGCGATGAGCTCCTTAGTCGTGAGCCTGCTATCGCGCATGCCCGCATCCCTGCCTGTTACCCCACCGGGAGCAAGGTTATCCAGCCGGTAATCCGATGTCATCGCATAGCCGGCATAGACGGCCGCTGCCACATCGCCATCGTGCACAGCCTGCAAAAACGCCAGCTCGGGAGAGCACACATACGCATCAAGGTCGCCCATCCAGTGGCCCAGCGAGATAAACGAACCCGCCGGGAGCTCGTTGGTGCACAGATGCGTCTTAACATGCTTGCTCTGCCGACGGCCGGCGCGCGACGGCACCAGCAAATCCAGCGTTTCGATCCCCAGGTCATAGCGATCGATAACCTCCTGCGCTTCTTGATCCAAGAGCGCACAGGCACCTGCAATCGACACGACCTCTGGCTCCGAATCCCCAAAGCGAGGGTTCGGCATGTGCGCCAACAGCGCCAATGCGGCGTTATGCGAAACGATAAAGTACCTCATGGCGCGAAGATAGCACGCACGCCGGCGGCGGCTGGCGGTTCTGTTAAGTTTCCGACAAACGACCGGCGGTTTTTTCGCCGAGGTGCGCCAAAGTGTTCATTCGCCGATGCCCAAACCGCAATCCGTCAAGTTTTTGGCAAGGTTGCCGCCCAACTGGCCAAAAGCCGACCATCTACTTGCCAGTTTATCCAAGGCGTAACCAACCAGTCCGCACCGCGGCTTCTCGGCAAAACGCCACAACGTCCACACCCTGCGGTATCCTTGAGCCACTTACACCTGCAGCACCAAGGAGCCACCATGCGCACCGAGCTCGATGTTCCCTTTTCGCGCAAAGAAGAAGCCAAGGCGCTGGGCGCCAAATGGGACCGGACCAAGAAGATCTGGTATGTACCCAGCGGCGTCAATCCCGAGCCCTTTGCCGAGTGGCTGCCCGGTGTTGACCGATCCGACCCCTCTGCGCCGTATATATATCTAGTACTGGGCAAGCGCGAGTGCTGGAAATGCCACAAAGAGACCTCGGTCGCGGCCTTCGGCATTCCCTATCGAGCCGATGACAGCGAGGGCATCGCCATCGCGCACGCACCCAACAAGGCCGGGCACATTGCCATCGACACGACCAATGCCAACGCGCTCGCCATTGTTCCCGCTCTTGGCTGCGTCCCGGGCGAGATCCGCGACTATCTTTCTAAGCGCTGTGGCTACAAGCCCGTAGGCGCGCGAGCCTCCAAAGCCCCGTCACTCGGCAACACGTGCACCAGTTGCGGCGCACTGCAAGGCAGCCGCTATCTGTTCGAAGGGCCCTCGTCCCCGTTTGCCCTCACTGCCATCAACAAGCTGCCGGCACTGGAGTTTGTGCGCGTCGAAGTTGCCGGCGTCTTTGGCGTTCCGGCCACGCATACCAATTTTGACCAGGCACTCTTTACCTGGGCACGCGACCATCACGCCAAGTTCCACAAGAAGCTCGGTGAGGGGGTTTATTTGTAGAGACGACATCGAGGTATCAAGGAGCAGGGGCTGATTGTTAAATGATCTCGAAACGCTACAGCCCCAGAATATGCTCCAGGTAGCCCTTGTTGAACCAGAACGATTGCTTCGTCATCCAGCGCCCGTCGGGCAGTTCGTAAGCATTCCTTGCGATGTCACCGACCTCTGTTCCATCGGCAAACTTGTAAGCCGCTTTTGACGTATGTGGACGAACGTGAACAATTGGGTTGTCCGCCATACCGGGCAGATTGTTAGTCACTTTGAGCTTTCCGCTCGCATCCCGATATGGATTGAGCTCAATGCCCTCACGTATCACCTTTCGCGTCTCATCCCAACAAGCTTTCGCAGGGCCTTCGATTTCGTTTTCTCCCATAGCCCAGAACAAACAACGGTCGAGACGCAGCACGCCATCGTGGTCCTCGCGAAACACAACGAAGAAGAAACGATTGGTCTCAAGGCACACATGAAAAGGCGACGTTTCCCAGTCTTCCTCGATCAAACGCTTGAACTCAAACGGCGGGAACGACATAGCCTGCTCGATGTGCCCCCTGTTGTTAACTCGAACAGTTCGAACGGAAATGCCTGCCTTGACGAATTCCTCGACAGCATTGTTTTTGATTCCGAGCATACGATAGACGAGCGTTGTCCACTGCGCCTTATTGCCCGTGTACTCCAACCCGTATTGCTCCGCAATCTGGCGATCAGTTTCGCCATAGTGTTGCTCGATAAGTCCAGTTACGTAACTTTCGAAATCGATAGACTTGCCATCGTCCTGAACAATGCTCTCCCCGACTCGCGGAGCACCGAGGACATAAGTGTGGAGCACATAGTCCATATACGAGCGCTTGAGGGAAAAGGCGCGGCGCTTTGCGCGATGGTGCTCAATCTCACCCGTATCGGTATTGAAGTATTCATAATACTGGTCCGCCCACATCGTGGCCTCAGTTGCGCCCTTCGTGCAAGCACCCAGATAAGTTGTCATGCCTTCTGAAAGCTCGTCCGCACGGCCATCCTGAATATAAGAAATGATCTTCTCGTAGTCGGCGCGAATGATTTTCATATCCTCTTCGGGCAGTCGAACCATGACCGCACGCTCAATGCGCTGGTCGTATTTGTCGATAGAGCGATCGCGGCCGTAGTAAATCAGCAGGATATTGCTGAGCTTGGTCTTGAGATGCGAGCTGTCGTAGTCGAGCGAAACGGGACGGTCGTAGGGAATCATCGTCAAGACAAGACGTTCACCGGCAGATTTACGACCGTCTTTAAGTACGTCAAAACACGTTGCCTTGAGCTCGACACCAGCCTCGGGAAAGTCCGGCCGGTCGTCGCTGTTGGCCTTGTAGCCAAAGTAACGCTCCTCGATCAGGGTTCCCATACCGCCCTTGTACTTCTTGGACCCAAAGTCCTTGGGCGCGCTCTCCCCCTCCGGAGCAATGCCAAGCTCAAGAATATCGCGAAACGTCATCCCGTCGAGATTGGCAGCATAGCGCTCGATGCTTGAGGGGTCAGAAAAATCAGTATCGTCAAGCATGCGCTTGAAATCGAGGTGCTTCTTGGACATGGCAAATCCTCTCGAAATAAGACACGATCTAATATGTATGCTACTGTAAATTCGGGTTATACCGTGAAGATCCCCTGGGGATCGTCCATTTGCAACCCGATTTCTGTACCCTTGATCTTTGCATTTGCAGCGATTTGGGGGAGTGAGTATGTCAGAGGTCAAAATCGCCGAGCTTTTTGCTGGCGTCGGCGGATTTCGTCTGGGCCTCGAAGGCTATGCCGACCCTCGTTATCCCAATTTCTATATGAAACCAGCCGGCCCCTTCCGCACCATTTGGGCAAATCAGTGGGAACCGCCCGGAACCAAGGCGCGTCAGTTTGCGGCACGTTGTTACATGGACCGCTTTGGCGAAGATTCCGTTGTCAACGAAGATATCAATAAGGTCTTGGAGCAGGCTGAAGCCGGCGAAATTAAAATCCCCGATGTGCAAATGGTCGTCGGTGGCTTTCCCTGCCAAGACTACTCTGTCGCGCGTCCTCTCAATCAGGCGCACGGCATCGAGGGCAAGAAGGGTGTCCTCTGGTGGGACATCTATCACTTCCTCGAGATGAAGGAACCCAAGTTCGGCCTCTTCGAAAACGTCGACCGCCTGCTCAAATCGCCCGCGTCTCAACGCGGTCGCGACTTCGCCATTATCCTAAGCTGTCTTGCCGACCTCGACTACACGGTCGAATGGCGCGTGGTCAACTCTGCCGAATACGGTTTCCCCCAGCGTCGCAAGCGTGTTTATATCTTCTGCGAAAAGGACGCTGGCAGGGTTGATCTCGTTGATCGCATGCACAACGGCGTCATGGCTAAAGCCTTCCCCGCCATCTATCCCGACGAGATGTCCGAGCTCGACGTTTTACCCGACCCCTACGAGAACTCAACTCGTTTTGGCGTCGGCCAAAAGACCTCTCAATTCAAGAATGCCGGCGTCATGCAGGGCTGTCATGTTCTGACCTGCGACTTTGCCGAAGACTATCACGGTGAGCGCCACGTGCTTGGCGACGTGCTTGTCGACGAGGCTGATGTCCCGGAGCGGTTCTACATCTCCGACGAAAAGCTTCCCGACTGGCGCTACCTTAAGGGCAGCAAGCGCGAAGAGCGCACTAACAAAAAGACAGGCTTTACGTACACGTATTCCGAGGGAGCCATGAGCTTCCCGGATGCCACCGACAAGCCGAGCCGCACCATCCTCACAGGAGAAGGCGGCACGGGAGCGAGCCGCTTCAAGCACGCCATCGAATGTCCCGATGGCCGTTTCCGCCGTCTTGTTCCCGACGAGCTCGATCAGCTTCAGGGATTCCCGAAAGGCTGGACCGATACGGGCATGACTGACGGCCATCGAGCCTTCTGCATGGGCAACGCACTCGTCACCGGCGTGCCCCACCGTATTGGTGAAGCTATGGTCGAAGTGTACGGCCTCTAAGGCAAGCAATCCGGAGCCGGCAGTTCACGCTGTCGGCTCCGTTTTTCCATCCCACTCCCCTGTATACTGATGTAGCACGTGTTTCATCCGGGCTTGTTGGGCCGGGTCGTTCATGGGAGGGTTTTGTGGCTGCTTCGAATCCGCCTAAGGGAAGCGTTTCTTCTTCGTCCATCAAGCCGGTGACGCGCAAGGCCGTGCGCTGCCAGCGCGAGGTCGCTTGGCTTGTCACGCAGGCGGCGGGCAGGCTCGTGGCGACCACGGAGGACGTCAATGCGCCTACGCCGAGCTTTGTGTTAGCGGCGGCGCTGGATTTTGTGCGCCAATTGGAGCTTGCCGCACAGGATGCCAGCGGCCACCTCGACTACCAGAATGTTATGGCGCCCGACCTGCAAACGTTCTGCCACATGGCCAAGTTGCCCGCCGCGCCCAATGCACTTTCGGACGCGGGCTACATGTTTACGCTTTCGGGCGCGGACCTTATCCGCGACATCTATGCATACTGCAGCGAGCTCGCCGAGCGCCACGTCTTTGGCACGGCAGAAATCAAACCGGGAAATGTCATCAAGCTGGTTCTTAGGCTGTTCCTGATGGATGGGTTCGGGACTATGCCAGCGTAAGCCGGATTTTTAACTTCGCCGTCGACTGGGCAACAACCGCCTTACCTTAGCGGGCGCCAATCGAGAGTCGATTATTGGGTCACCTCGTCCGCTGGCGCATTTATTCCGCACGCTCCGACAGTCGATACTTGCGGTTGCGACTCGTCGCCGGCGCTGTAGGCTCAAGCTCGCCTTGAGCAATGAGTGTGTTGACGCGCGACCTAACCTGGGAAATTGTGAGCCCTGTGTGCTCCGCCAACTCGCGCGTACCCAGCTCACCGCAACGCTTAAGTGCCGCCACAATTAAGTCACCGCCGTGGTCGACCGGCTCGACCTTTGAGCGATAGAGAACCACTTTGAACCGATCGAATCCCGGGCAGAACAGGGGCTCGGCCAAACCATGAGCACACATGGCGTCGATCATCATCGGAATGCCCGAGCCATTGCCCTCAGCCGGCGAACCTGCGCCATCCGGCAGCGGAACAATCGACATGAGTTTCATGAGCGTCGCGTTGCGGCACCGGGAGCTGCCGTCAAACAAGTTCTCGCGAGTCTTTCCTCCGTATAGGCCGCCGGGGTTCGTCACTTCGATACGGTCATCAAAGACGTCAACAGCGACCGACTGCCCACAGAACCGATCTCCGTATTCTCGGTGGATTACGGCGTTGGCGATTGCCTCGCGCAGGACCTCCTCGGGAATCTCCAGCGAGTCGACACGCGAGACGCCTTGGATCGTCGAGGTTCGCCGCAAATTCTTGGCGACTGCCGCGACGGCATCCGAGATCATTTCGCCCAACGTTCCCTCGCAGATCGTACGGTCCATGAACCTCAACGACCCCGCCGCGCCCTTCTGCGTTCCGGCATAGACCGCCACATCGATAAAGAGCTTAGGATAGAACTGCTGAGGATAGGCACCCGCAGCCAGGAGCCCGGCCTTAGTAACTTTGCCCTGGGAGTCGAGGAAATTCAGGCGCTCCAGCTTCGTTTTCTTGTCCGGCGCGCCGCGCATTGCCCGAGGTGTCAGCGAGAAAGCACGCTCTATCGTGCGATCGACCAGTGCCTCGTCAAGATCGCCTGCAACCGCGCCGGGCACTGCATCGCGATCGCTAGGACTCGTCCGCTCGTATGACGACAGTGCCAAAACCTCGGTCGATGAAAGTGGCACGTCTTTGTCATCAATGCGCTTGTAGCTGCCGCCCTGGGCGCCGCGTTCTATTACATAGCAGGGCTTGCTCGACGGGTCGAGCTCCTCAATCGTGATAACGAGAACCACGGTGCCCCGAAGCTCCACGCGCTCAATAGTGTATTTGGGCGGATTGGCCAGTTTTCCGCGACCGCCGGCATCACCCATGCCTGCGACAAATTGGTTGAGCACCTTCTCGGTCTCAAAGTCCTCAACCGGGACAAAGCCCGCGCGCTCGCTCACGCCGAGCACGATAATTCCGCCGGCGGTATTCGCGAATGCGCTAACCGTTTCCCATACGTCGCGAGAAAGCGTCGTGGCGCTCTCTTTGACCTCGACGCTAAGATCGTCCGAGCCCATGCGCCTTAAAGACTCGAGCAGACCGATCAGTTCGTTCTCGTTCATCTGCACGTCCTTTCGCTCGGTCCGGCGGAGAATGCCGCGAATAGATTTCCTTCGTCTCTCAGTTATCTCTCGTAATTATCTCTTGTCTCTCTGTTATCTCTCGTATTAGAGATGAGTGAAAGATGAGAGATAAGATATCTACCATCTGTTTCATTTAAACATGTTTTTGCTGGTAGAACAATCAGTATTGAGACAATACCGTGATTTCTTGTCTCTTTGCTGCTCAGTTATCTCTCATATTCATCTCTCGTCTTTCTGTTATCTCTCGTATTAGTGACGAATGAGAGATGAGAGATGAGAGATGCGCGGGCGGCGGATGAGCGTGGATTTTGGACGGTCGGGAAATGAGGGTGGATATTTGGACGGTTTTTGGACGTTTTGAGGCTGATTCCGTCCGAAAATCCACTCTCATTCGATAGGCGTCCAAGTTTCCACGCTCGCGCGGCGGGCACGCGGGGCCTTTGTCCAATCCGCCGACATCGTCTCCAGTTCGCCGCAGAGCCGCAGCCCCATATGGGTATACTCACGAGGATTCGACTCGATTCGCCCCCGCTGGGGCGTCAAAGGAGACTGCATATGCCCACCACCTCAACCGACCCGCGCGCCGCTGCCGCCGCGCTGCTGGTGCCCGGCACCACCTGTCACGGCTTTGCCGTCGAGCGCTGCGAGACCGTGCCCGAGCTCGACTCGGACGCCTACGTGCTGCGCCACACCGCCTCGGGCGCCCGCCTGCTGTACCTGGCGTGCGACGACGAAAACAAGGCTTTTGCCATTGGCTTTAAGACGCCGCCGGCCGATTCCACCGGCGTGTTCCATATCCTCGAGCACTCGGTGCTGTGCGGATCGGCCAAGTTTCCCGTCAAGGAGCCGTTTGTCGACCTGATCAAGAGCTCCATGCAGACGTTCCTCAACGCCATGACCTACCCCGACAAGACCATCTACCCCGTTGCCACCACCAACGAGCAGGATCTGTACAACCTGATGGACGTGTACCTGGACGCGGTGTTCAACCCGGCCATCTATACCAAGCCCACCATTTTTGAGCAGGAGGGCTGGCACTACGAGCTGGACCTGCCGAAGGGCGCCGAGGGCGAGGGCAACGGCAGCTCCGCGAGCCTGCGCGAGGGAACCCTACACTATAACGGCGTGGTTTTCAATGAGATGAAGGGCGCGTTGTCCGACCCCATGAGCGTGCTGGACGACGCCGTCAACGCCGCGCTTTATCCCGACACCGCCTATGCGCACGAGAGCGGCGGCGACCCGCGCGCGATCCCTGCGCTCACCTACGAGCAGTTCCTGGACACGCACGCGCGCCACTACAATCCTTCCAACTCCTACATCACGCTCTACGGCGACCTGGACGTGGACCGCGCGCTGGCGTTTTTGGACGAGCGCTATCTGTCGCAGCCGAGTGCCGCGAGCCGCCGCATGGACGCTGCCGTTGCAGCCGGCGAGGACCCGTCCACGCTGGCGCCCAATCCGCTGGTCGTGCAGGCGCCCGTGACCTGCGAGTACAAGCGCGTCGAGATGGCCACCACACCCGAGAACGCCCTGGTGGGCCTGGGTCTTGTGCTGGGCAGCGCGCTCGACCGCAAGCGCACGATCGCGGCGGACATCCTGTTCGAGGCACTGCTGGGTTCCAACGAGGCGCCGGTTAAGAAGGCCATTCTTGCCGCCGGCCTGGGCGGCAACGTGGTGAGCTACACCGCGGCCGAGAGCCTGCAGCCCTACGAGCTCATCATGCTGCAAAACGCGCAGCCCGGCGTGGCGCGTGAGCTGCGCCGCGTGTTCCAGGACGCCTGCCGCGACCTGTGCGAGCACGGCGTTCCGCGCGAGCGCCTGGAGGCCATCATCAGCAGCAACGAATACGACCTGCGCCAGCGCGACTACGGTATCGCCGACGGCGTGGCCATTGCGTGCGACGCGCTGAGCACCTGGCTCTACGATGACGACGCCGCGACGCTGGCGCTCAAGTACGGCCCGGTGTACGAGGAGCTGCGCGGCGAGCTGGACGGCAGCTACTTTGAGGACCTGCTGCGCGAGCTGGTGCTGGAGAATGACCACATGGCGCTGGTCGAGCTGGTGCCGGTGGATGCCGCCGAGGGTGCGGAGAGTGCCGAGGCTGCCGAGCTGGCAGCCAAGCGCGATACCATGACCGATGCCGAGCTGGCCGATGTGGTCGAGCGCACGGCTGCGCTGCGCGCCGCGCAGGAGGCGGATGACGCGCCCGAGGCCAAGGCCACGCTGCCACGCCTGCGCGTGTCCGACATTGGCGAGGCGCGCCCCGAGCCGCCGCTGGTCGTGGACACGACCGCGCCCATCCCCTGCCTGCGCCACGGCATCCCCACCAACCGCTTGGCCTACGCCATGCAGTATTTCGACCTGAGCTGCGTCGCGTTTGAGGACCTGCCCTATGTGACCCTGCTCTGCCGCCTGCTCAAGCAGTTGCCCACGAGCGAGCACTCGGCCGAGGAGCTCGACAACCTTATCGCCGGCAAGCTGGGCTTTTTGAGCTTTACGACCGAGGTCATGACCCAGCCCGACGTGGACGGCGTGCGCCCCTACCTGCTGGTGAGCGCCGGCGCCCTGTCCGAAAAGATCGATGCGCTGGCGAGCCTGCCGCGCGAGGTGTGGTCGAGCACGCTGTTGCTTGATGCCGACGCCGACCGCGTGCGCGACGTGCTCACGCAGATTCGCATTGGGCTTGAGCAGGGCTTCATTAACAACGGTCACTCGGCGGCGCTCGGTCGCGCGATGAGCTACAGTTCGCCTTCGGCCGTGGTGCGCGAGCAGCTTTCGGGCGTGGACTTCTACCTGTTCCTGCGCGATCTGCTCGACCACTTTGATGAGCGCCTGGACGACCTGCGCGCCAAGCTTGCCGAGCTGGCAGGCCGCATCTTTGTGTCCGATGGCTGTCTGGCGAGCTTTACCGGCAGCGATGAGGACTTTGACGCGTACTGGGCCGCCGCGGGCGACCTGGGGTTGGGCGCGGGCGACGGTGCTGTTGCCGGCCGCGACACGCTCGTGGTGCCGACGCCGTGCGACCGCCACGAGGCTTTTGTCATCCCCAGCGACATCTGCTTTGCGGCAAGCGCGTGCGACCCGCGTCGCTTGGGGCTCGACG
Source organism: Collinsella sp. SGI.178 (assembly GCF_050313495.1). NCBI lineage: Bacteria > Bacillati > Actinomycetota > Coriobacteriia > Coriobacteriales > Coriobacteriaceae > Collinsella > Collinsella sp. SGI.178. Next base: position 40,295 of record NZ_JBNPLM010000007.1, read on the forward strand.
TGACGGGCGCCTGGGCGGTTGCCGCCAACGCGCTCTCCTACGACTACCTGTGGAACGAGATCCGCGTGAAAGGCGGGGCGTACGGCTGCGGATTCCGCGCGGCAGGTGAGCGTCAGGCGGCGTTCTACACCTACCGCGACCCGGCAATCGACCCCTCGATTGAGCGCGTGGCGCGCGCAGGCGAATGGCTCGGCGGTTTTGAGCCCGACGAGACAGCCTTTGAGGGCTTTATCGTGAGCTGCGTGAGCGGCATGGATGCGCCGGTGAAGCCGTACGCGCTCACCAAACGCCGCAACACGACCTACCTAGCCGGACTCAATCCGCATGCACGCGAGGAGCGCCGCGCCCAGATGCTCGCCGCCACGCCCGGTGAGCTGCGCTCGCTCGGCGCCGACGTGACGCGCATTGCAGCCGTCTCGCCCACCTGCGTCTTTGGCGGCCGAGACGTCATCGCCAAGAGCAACGCCGGCTTCAACGTCATCGACCTGCTGGGCTAACGCACAGCAAAGGTAGATTTTTGGGACATGCCTGAAAATCTACCTTTTCTTTTGCCGCTGCCTGGGCGGGGCAGCTCAGCCCGTCACACCAGTTTGTCTAAATCTGTAACATCTAGGCGGCAATATTGGCTCCAGATGTTACAAATCGAGACGTTTTCGGATGACGCCGGCCCTTTGTCTAAATCTGTAACATCTAGGCCCGATTTTGCCGAGTTACTGTTACAGATCGAGACACACCGCCGCGAACACCCACTCTTCGTCAAAACCCACGAAGGTGTCCATGAACTGCTCCCCTTGCGATGGTTTGCGTGGTGGTTTCGACATTTGACCAGATAAAACCTACCAAAATAAACCTGTCCCTTTTTGGTAGGTTTGAGAGAGGGGCCGGGATGGATAAGGCCGAGTTGCGGCGGGCGGTAATTGCCCGGCGCGATGCTCTAGATTTGGATATGCGGGCGGCAAAGTCTGCTGCTGTATGCGCGCGGCTCGTTGAGTTGCTGGGCGGCTCGAGTCCCGTGGCCCCGCGCACCGTTGCCGTCTATGCCGCCATGGGCTCCGAGGCAGATCCTGCCGCGTTTGCCGCAGCGGCCGCAAAACACGGCTGGCGCGTGGCCTATCCGTGCATGTTCTCGGCAGCTGACACCGTGGCTTGTGGCCAGCGCATGTACATGCGGGCAGTTGCTGCCGGCGATGCGTCCGAGGCCCCGTTTATCGCCCACCCTACGCGGGCCTTCGCAGCCACGGACGTCGACAGCAGCCGTTTTCCTATCGTGCCTGCCGAGGCGCTCGATATGATCGTCGTGCCGCTCGTAGCCTTCGACCACACCGGCGCGCGCCTGGGCTACGGCGGCGGCTGCTACGACCGCTACCTGCCCACGATCTCGCCCGCATGCCAAATCATCGGCATCGCCTTTGACGAGCAGCGTGTCGACCACGTTCCCACCGACACCCACGACCTGCCGCTACCCCACATCATCAGCGCCTAACCGCCGTTGTATCGCACCCGCAAGATGGGCATCCGAAAATCCACGCTCGTCACGCCGCAGCCACAGCCGAAGCCACAACCGCAACCGCGGCCGTAGCCTAGTGCTCCTCGCCGGCGCGGGCCAGGTCGTAGGGCGTGGTCTGGTAGACGTAGTAGTTGAGCCAGTTGGTGTAGAGCAGCTGGGCCTGGCTGCGCCAGACGTTGCGCGGCTCGGCGGTGGGGTCGTCACCTGGGAAGTAATGCGCCGGCACCTGGGGGTTGAGCCCGCGCTTCACGTCGCGCTCGTACTCCAGGCGTAGCGTGTCGGTATCGTACTCGGGATGGCCAAAGACAAAGAAGCGGCGGCTGTCGGTCGACTTGACGATGTACAGGCCCACCTCGTCTGATACGGCCACGACCTCAAGCTGCGGCTCGGCCTCCACGTCCTCGCGGCGCACATCGGTATTGCGTGAATGCACGGCATAGAAGCGGTCGTCAAAGCCGCGGACCAGCGGGCTTTGCGGCTTCACCAGATAATGCTCAAACACGCCGCTCGCCTTGGCCGGCAGGTCGCACTTCTGGATACCGTAATGATGGTAGAGCCCTGCCTGTGCACCCCAGCAAATATGCAGCGTAGAGTGCACGTGCGTGGTGGACCAATCCATGATCTGGCAGAGCTCGGGCCAGTAGTCGACCTCCTCGAACGGCATCTGCTCCACCGGCGCACCCGTGATGATCAGGCCGTCGTAGTGGATATCGCGGATGTCGTCGAACGTACGGTAGAACGTCTCCAGGTGGCCGGCACTCACGTGCGTGGCCTCGTGCGTCTTGGTGCGTAGCAGGTCCACCTCTACCTGCAGCGGCGTGTTGGAGAGCTTGCGCATGATCTGCGTCTCGGTGGCGATCTTGGTTGGCATGAGGTTGAGGATGAGCACGCGCAGCGGACGGATGTCCTGGTGCAGCGCGCGGTACTCGGTCATGACAAAGATGTTCTCGCTCTCGAGCTGCGCGGCGGCAGGGAGGGCGTCGGGGATGCGAATGGGCATGGATGCTCCTTACGAGTCAGTTGCAGCTATGGTACAACGAGCGGCCCCATCCGCGCGAGTGCATCGCCCCGAGACACCGTCAGCGGCCCAAATCACTCCAAAAGTAGAGATTAAGGCATGTCCCAAAAATCTACGGCGCTTTAGCCTAGCAAAGTGGCAGCAGGACGCTACAATGGTTCGATGCGAAATACTCGGCCGAAAGGATATGAATATGTACCAGACGCGTAAGATCGGTGTGGTCGGCCAGGGCCACGTAGGAGCACATGTCGCCAACAGCCTGCTCATGCAGGGCATTGCCGATGAGCTGTACCTCTGCGATATCAACGAGGCAAAGGTGACGTCCGAGGTCCAAGACCTGCGCGACTCCCTTTCGTTTGTCCCGTACAACACCAAGATCGTCAACTGCTACGACCACTACGAGGAGCTGGCCTGCTGCGACGTCATCGTCAACGCCGCCGGCAAGGTCGCACTGGCCGCCGGCAACCGCGACGGCGAGCTGTTCTTTACCACCGACGCCGCCCGCACCTTTGCCAAGCGCATCGTCGATGCCGGCTTCGACGGCATCTTCGTGAGCATCTCCAACCCCTGCGACGTCGTGTGCACCGAGCTGTGGCACCTGACCGGCTACGATCCCAAGAAGATCATCGGCTCGGGCTGTGGCCTGGACTCTGCCCGCCTGCGTACCGAGATCTCCAAGAAGGTCGGGGTGAGCCCCAAGTCCATCGACGCCTACATGATCGGTGAGCATGGCTTTAGCCAGCTGGCCGCCTTTAAGGCCGCAACCATCGCCGGCAAGAGCCTCAACGAGCTTCAGGCCGAGAACCCCGACAAGTACGCCTTCGACCACATGGAGGTCGAGGAGCTCGCACGCAAGGGCGGTTATGTGACTTACGCCGGCAAGCAGTGCACCGAGTACGCCGTTGCCAACTCCGCCGCGCGCGTCTGCGCCGCCGTACTGCACAACGAGCACGCCGTGCTTTCGGCCTCTACGCTTATGACCGGCCAATATGGCGAGGAGGGCATCTTTACCTCCCTGCCGTGCGTGATCGGCGCCGAGGGCGTCGAGGAGGTCTACACGCTCGACCTTTCCGAGCACGAGCTCGAGGGCTTCCACAAGAGCTGTCAGCACATCCGCGACAACATCGCCCAGCTCGACTGGTGGGACGCCGAGGCCTACGACGCCAAGTAGTCCGCCGGTTGATGCGACAACTCACTCATACGGACACAATGTAAAGCGGGCCGCGCCGGAAACCCACCGGCGCGGCCCGCTTTTTGACTCACGCGACACGCTTGCAGATTTAGGTCTAATACTTTTCCCGAAAAGTGAACGAGCAAAAACGAGCCCTCGAAGCATCGGCACTTTGTGGAGACCATTTCCTGCAGTTTCATTAAGATTTTCCTGCTGTTTTGGCGTCAAAAAATGTCGATGCTTCGGGGGTCCAAAATAGGTCGTTCACTTCTCGGGAAAAGTATTTGACTTCGTTTTTCGACAAACAGAAAGGGGCACCGTAACGCAAACGGGGCCCGCGCTTGGCGAAGGCCCCGTCATGAAAAATCGCGTTCCCCGTTACCTAGTACCGCTCGACGCCCATGTAGCGGCGAACCTCGGGACTGTGGTCAAATACCTTGCCGCGGGCGGCGCGCAGCTCACAGCTCATCGCATAGAAGAAGATCGGCTCCAGGTACGAACGCACGCTGGCGGGCACCTCGCCCACGCCGTACTCAAGCGCATCGAGCACCATGACTGTATCGGTGTGCGTGTTGAGAAATGCCAGTGCGCGCTCCTCCATGGGGCGACACTCGCCAGCGCCAAGCTGCACAAAGTAGAACACGCCGGGCTCGGTAGCCTCGAAGGGACCGTGGAAATACTCGCCGGAATGGATGTAGCAGCAGTGCTGCCACTGCATCTCCATGAGCGAGCAGATGGCCATGGCGTAGGTCTGGCTAAAGTTGGGGCCGGAGCCCAGGATATAGAAGAACTTGTGCTGCTGGCAGAGCTCGGCAAAGCGATCGCCCAGCTCGGCGTTGACCTTCTCGCGGGCAGCGGGCAGCAGTGTGTCCATCTGCTTAAGGCCGGCGTACATGTCGGCGAGCGCCTCGTAGCCCTCCTGCTGGTCGAGCAGCTCGGCGGCGATCAGAGCGCCGATGCCCTGCGGAACTTCGGCCTGCGACTCGCCCTTGCCCCACGGGTAAACCCAGGTGGTCCACTTGCCGTTATCGATCTTGGAGCCCGCGTAGTCAGTCATAGTCACGACCTCGGCACCGGCGGCCAGCGCCATCTCGCAGCCGTCGACGACCTCTTGCGTGTTACCGCTGTGGCTACAGGCGATGACGAGTGACTTCGGCCCTAGGCTCTTGGGGGCCATAAGGCAAAACTCGCGCGCCGTGTAGACTGTCGAAGTAAACGTGGTTGCCTCGCGCTTGAGCAGCTCATTGGCCGGCATAAGGTCAATCATCGAACCGCCGCAGGCGATCCAAAAGACATTCTCGATCTTACCCTTGCGCTCGATAATTTCCTGAACCAGATCGTGTGCGTTCACGGTGACATTCCTCCCTGTGTGGCGGCTTTGAGCGGCGACAGCTCGTACCTGCGGTCGTTCTATGTTGTCCTATTTATAGCACGCAAGCTGTCGCAGGTGAATTCATTTCACCAAACTTGTTCTGTATTGTTCTATCTATGGACGTTAGATGTCGAACACGTAGCGCGACCCCACGATCTTTTGGCGCCCGAGCAGCAAGGGCCGCTCGTCCGCATCGGTAAAGTACGCCTCCATATAAAAGAGCGGCTCGCCGACCGGCACCTCCAACAGCGGGGCCGTCTGAGCATCGGCGAGCGCGATCTCCACGGTACAGGGATCGGACTTGAGCGGTGCGCGGCCCGAATGCACGGCAACGAGCGCAAAAATCGAATTGTCGGCGAGGTCCTCGTCGGCAAGCTGCTGCAGATAGGGATGGTCGGCCAGCACAAAGGCGTTGTTCTCGAGCATGACGGGCACGCCATCGGCCGTGCGCACGCGCTCGACCACGATGAGCTCGCAGCCGGGTTCCACGCCAAAAAACGCCGCGTCCTCGCGCGTCGCCGCAACCACCGTGCGCGACACCAGGCGCGCTCCGGCCGCCATGTCGTTGGCAGCGCAGGCCTCGGTAAAACTCTGGACGTCGCCTTTCTGGACAATCTTGCGCTTGAGCTTGGGCGCACACACAAACGTGCCCCTCCCCTGCTGACGGTTGAGATATCCCGCGCGCGACAACTCCTCAATGGCGCGACGCACGGTAATGCGCCCCACGCCGTAGGACTTCGCGAGCTCCATCTCGGAAGGAATGCGCGAGCCGGCAGCGTACACGTCGCGCGCGATCTCGCCCTTTAGGTCGTCCATAACCTGCTGGTACAGCGGCACGGCGGACACGTCAGTACGGTCGGTCTTGCTATCGGCTACCATCGTTACGCTCCATCCCGTGCATGCTCGGATTCAAACTCTTCAATCGCCGCCATAAACTGCTCGCCAAAGGCGTCGGCTTTTTTCTCACCAATGCCGTTGACCCGGATAAGCTCGTCGCGCGTCTGAGGACGCAGGCGGCACAGACCGCGCAGGGCCTTATCGGAGAAGACCATGTACGGCGCCATCTCCAGCTCGGTCGAAATCTCCTTGCGGAGTGCCCGCAAGCGCTCGAACAGCTCGGCATCGTCGCCCACGCGCGGGCGCTGATCCAGCTCGGCCTCCTCGCGCAGCAGATCCACCGCACGGCGGGCGCGGGCCGAGGCCTTGCGCTTGGATGCACGACGCTTAACGGTAAAGGCAAACGCCTCGTCCTCGACCTCGCCGGCACGCGGGCCCAGCCCAACGACCGGGTACTGTCCCTGTGAGGTTGCCAAATAACCGCGGCCACACAGCTGGCCGATGATGTCCTTGATGCGCCCGACCGATTCGCTCGACAGCTCACCGTAGCCGCGATCCTCGTCCAGATGCATCTGGCGAATGCGCTCGGTGTTGCCGCCGTGGAGCACGTCGGCGATCAGCGACTTGCCAAAACGCATGGGACGCGTAGCCACATAGCGCACGGCGGCGCGGGCCATATCGGTGACGTCCTCGACCTCGAACTGCGTGAGGCAGTTGCTGCAGTTGCCGCAGCCCTCGGCGTCGTCCGTGGCGGCACCGCTAGCACCGGCTGCGGCGGTATGCTCGGCTGCAGCCTCGTCGCCAAAGTAGCGCAGCATGTATTCGCGCAGGCAGCCGGTGGTATTGCAGTAGCCCTCCATCTGGCTGAGCAGGCGGTATCGATTCTGGAGCGCCCACGCGCGTTGCTCGTCATCGAGCGCCTCGTCGGCAGCATCGCCGCGGTCGATCAAAAAGCGACGCATGCGAAAATCGTTGCCGTTCCACAGCAAATGGCAGCTGGCTGGGTCTCCATCGCGGCCGGCGCGGCCCGCCTCCTGGTAGTACGCCTCGATGCTCTCGGGCACGTTGTTGTGAATCACGTAGCGCACGTTGGGCTTGTCGATACCCATGCCAAAGGCGTTGGTGGCAACCATTACCTGGATATCGTCGTCGATAAAGGCGCGCTGGCTTTGCCGGCGGGCGTCGTTGCCCATGCCGGCATGGTAGCGGCCAACGCGAATGCCGCGGGAGCCCAGCGCCTCGGCAAGCTCGCTTGCCAGCGCATCGACGGTCTTGCGAGTCGAGCAATACACGATGCCGCTTTCGCTCGAATGTGCGATCACATAGTCGCGCACCCACGCGGCCTTGGCCTTGTCGCCCATCTCCTCGCAGCCAAAGTAGAGGTTCTTGCGATCGAAGCCCGTCACCACCGTCGCGGGGTTTTGCAGGCCGAGCATCTGCTGAATGTCCGCACGCACGCGCTCGGTCGCCGTAGCGGTAAAGGCCGCCACGATGGGGCGCTGCGGCAGGGAATCGATGAACTCGCGAATCTGCAGGTAGGCGGGACGGAAATCCTGGCCCCACTGGCTTACGCAGTGGGCCTCGTCAATGGCCACGAGCGGCACGCCAATGCCGGCGGCGGCCGCGGCCTCCCGCGCAAAAGCTAAAAAGCGCGGCTCGAGCAGACGCTCGGGCGCCACGTACATAAGCTGGTAGCGGCCCTCGCGCGCCCGCTTGAGCACGGTGTTTTGCTGGGCCGGAGTAAGACTGGAGTTGAGATAGCTGGGTCGCGCACCCGCCGCGAGCAATGCACGGGTCTGATCCTCCATAAGCGACAGCAGCGGACTCACCACAAAGGTGATACCGGGCAGCATGAGCGCGGGCACCTGGTAGCAAATGGACTTGCCGGCCCCCGTGGGCATAACGCCCAGCGCATCGCGGCCGGCAAGGATCGCATCGACCATGCGGTCCTGCCCCGGGCGAAACGAGGTGTAGCCAAAATAGGCGCCGAGCGTATCGAGCGCCATCTGCTGCATACTATCGGTCATGGTTTCCTAACGTCCAAGTCATCTGCCGCCGATTATACGCCGCCACGCGGACCGGTGCCGCACGGCTGCCGGCCACGGGCAATGTAATCCGATGGGAACGAGCGTGGATAATCTCCCACTTTGAACCCGTCACCAAGCAAAAAACGAGAGATTATCCACGCTCATTCTGCGGGTAGTCATTGGGGACATTCTTGACAAGCGCGGAAACGTCGCTGGTTGAGCATAAGTCAGCGAAAACGCCCCTAAGCGAGCAAGGTGACGTGAAAGAGGAGGGAAGCGTACTTCGGTACGCGACCGACGATTGAACGTCGGATTGCCGCTTAGGGGCGTTTGCAGCGTCGACCGGTCCGCCGTTCGTTAGAACGGCAGAACCAATAGGTTCGTTAGAACGGCGGAACTGAGGGCAGCGTCGAGCCGTTACGCGGTTTGGTAAAACCGCGTAACTTATATGACCATGACGTAGCGGCTGCCCACGTAATACTGCTTGCCGAGCAAAACCGGCTCGCCATTGGGACCGGTAAAGCCGGCACGCAGGTTGAGCAGCGGATCGTGCGGAGCGATGCCCAGCTCGGCCGCCTGCTCGGCATTGGCGCGAACGGCCTCGACCGTGCGGTAGCCAACCGAGGCAATCGGCGTTCCACCAACACGCTCGACCTCGGCAAAAATCGACTTGTCCTCAAGATCGGCCGTCAACAGCTCACGGTAGGCGTCAAAGGGCACAAAGATGTTCTCCTCAAAGATGGGCTCGCCGTCGGCCGTACGCACGCGCTTGATATGCAGCAGCAGCGCATCCTTCTGCAGGCCAAAGAACTCCATCTCGTTTTGGCGCGCCGGAACGATCTGGCGATCGATTACATGCGCGCCGGCCTTCATGCCATTGTCGGCACACAGCGCGGTAAACGTCTGCAGCATCGAGGCATGAAACTGGCGGTTGATGTGCGGCGTGGAGACAAACGTGCCACGGCCTTGCTGTTTAACCAGATAGCCATCGGAACACAGCTCCTCTACGGCGCGGCGCACCGTAATACGGCTCACCTCGTACTGCTCGGCAAGCTCAAGCTCGGACGGGATACGCTCCTTGGGTGCATAAACACCCTTCTCGATCGAATCCTTGATTTCGTCGTAAATCTGCTGGTACAGCGGCGCATTTTTGGGTGCAGGCATATCTAATCACTCTTATCGAAATATCGGAATAACAAATACGTATATAACGTCTAGTTTTATGTTACCTCATAACGATAAAACGATACACCCTCCCTACCAAAAAGGGACAGGATTGAGCAGAGCCGGCAAAATGCCAAATACCTTACTTGCCGTCGTCCTGCTGCAAGCTGTCCTATTCGCTGAGGCGCACCTGCCTGCTGGCCATGCGTGCGGGCTTGTCGGGATCGGGAACGGCCGTGGGCATGGGTTCGTCGACATGACCACCCCACCAACCGCCCACAAAGTTGAGCGTGTGGAACACGTTGATCACGGCGCCGGGATCAACCTCGCATACCAGCCTGATAATGTCCTGGCTCTCGTAGGTCGAGACAACGGTGTGCAGCAGGTACATCTTCTCGCGGCTGTATCCGCCGACGACCTCGGCGCAGCTAATGCCGTGCTGAAAATGGTTTACGTAGGCAGTCATAACCTCGTCTGCCTTACGCGTCGTGATCTGCAGCGTCACACGATCGTAGCGATGATAGAAACTGTCGATGGTCTTGGTCGAAATAAACTGAAACACAATGGAATACGCCGCCTTGTCCCAGCCAAACATAAAACCAAAGATTGCCAGGATAAAGCAGTTAAAGCCAAAGATGACGCCCCAGATGGTCTTGCCCGTGTGGTTGGAAACCCACAGCGCGATAAAGTCGGTGCCGCCGGTGGATGCGCCGGACTTAAGCGCGATGGCAGCACCCAGGCCCGAGACCACGCCGCCAAAAATGATGAGCATGATCTTGTCGCCCAAAAATGGAGCGAAGTGAAAAACGTTGAGGAACAGCGACGAGAGCACGACCTGCATCATCGAGAAGATGACGAAGCGCTTGCTAATGCCGTTCCAGCATAGGAGCGCCACGGGGATGTTGAGTGCGAGCATACCGAGCGAGATGTCGATGTGAACGCCGCCTAGCGAGGTAACGCGATCGAGCAGGACCGCGACGCCGGTAAAACCACTCGGAAGCAGGTCAGCGGGCCGAATGAACGCCTGGATCAGGAATGTCTGGAGAACGGCAGAGACCGTGACTGCCACGGCAGTAATGGCACGGCGGACGATGGTGAGGCGGCCGAGTACGATCACGCGGTCCGTGAGCTGATCGATGGCATCCGCCACGCAGGCTCCTTTCGAAGGCAGATATAGTTGTGGGGCATGCCCGCGATTGTAGCATGGAGCGTGCGGGGGCGCCTCAATTCACCCTCTCTCGACAACCATCAGAAGGACCGTGAGGCCGCTCAAAAGAAAAACGCCGTGAAGAGAGCGATCCCTTCACGGCGAATTCGGCATTTGCCCAGATAAAACCTGCCAAAATAAACCTGTCCCTAAATGGCAGGTAGGATGTCGGCCAGATTGTCAATGACAACGTCGGCGGCAGACTGGTCCAGGTTGACGCCCTCGTGCGGACGCAGCGCCAGGACGCGGGCGCCAGAGCGCTTGCCAGCCTCGATGCCCAGAGGCGAATCCTCGATAACCAGGCACTCGGCAGGCTCCACCCCCAGCGCCTCCATGGCACGCTGGTAGATCTCGGGGTCGGGCTTAAACGCACTGCACTCGTGACCGCTGATGGTGTAGTCCAGCACGTCGGCGATGCCGGCAATCTCCACCAGCTCGTCGATCAGCTCGCGATAGGACGAGCTCGCGATGGCACACTTCACGCCGCGCTCATGCAGCTCACGCATCACCGGCTCTGTCTGCTCGTTGAGAAGCTCGGCATACGGAACGGGGTGGTGCGGGCTGTAGACCTGCTTGTACTCCACGCGCAGGCGCTCACGCAGCTCAACATCGTCGGGCACCAGCGCCTTCCAAATGGCCGGCTCGTTAGACCCCGAAAGGTCGGGGATCTCGTCAAAGTGGAACCCCTTCTCTTCCATAAACGCCACGCGGCGACGGTTGTAGAACCACTCGGTATCGACCAGCACGCCGTCCATGTCAAACAGCACTGCCTTGATCATACGCTCCTCCTTCCACCTGCCAAAAAGGGACAGGTTTATTTTGGTAGGTTTTATCTGGGGTTTGCGGCGCGACAAACACGCCCCAAAGCAAAAAAGGGGACGGGGCGAAAACCCCATCCCCTCTCAATCAACCCGTAAGGTCTACTTACTTGTGATTAGTAGGAAAGCTTCCACATGTAGCGACGCATGGTCAGCGGGTGCTGACGGGCCTCGGCGATCTGGTTGCCGTACTCGCGCATAACGGCGAGGTGCAGCAGCGGGTTGAAGTAGGTGACGACGCTCGCGGGCACGGCGTCAGCCAGGCCGTAGTCCTTGGAGTCGATCAGAGCGACCTTGGCGCCCATGCGCTCAAGGAAGGTGAGGGCGCGGGCGTCCATCGGACGGGTAGCGCCATCGGACATGAAGAAGACGTAGGGCTTACCCTCGGTGGAAACCTCGAACGGGCCGTGGAAGTACTCGCCGGTGTTGTAGGCGGCGGCGTCGATCCACTGCATCTCGGTGAACAGGAAGGCGGCGTGAGAATAAGCCATCTTCTCGGAGGCACCGGAAGCCATGAAGTAGATCATCTTGTCGTCCTTGAAGTCCTCGGCGAACTTCTTGGCGAGCTTCTTGCAGGACTGAGCGGCGTTCTCGCAGAGGTCGAAGACGTTGGTGAGGCCGGTGATCATGTCCTCGTAGTGGTCATAGCCCTCGGTCTGCTGAAGGATCTCGAGAGCAAGAGCGATGGCATAGCCGGGCTTCTCGCACTTGGCAGCGTAGTTGGCGTGGAAGCCGTGGATGATGACGTGGTCGGCGTCGACGGTCAGAGCGGAGCCGGCCTTGTTGGTGAGGGAGACGACCGGGCAGTTGTGCTTCTTGGCGGTCTTGTTGGCCTCGACGGTCTCGGGCGTGGAGCCACCGAGGGAGCAGGTGATCACGAAGGTGTGCTCGTTGACCCAGGAGGGCGTGTCGTAGTTGAACTCGTTTGCGGTGAAGATCTGAACGTTCAGCTTGTCCGTGTTGTTGGCCAGGAAGTACTTGGCGGGGTAAAGGTCGGACATGGAAGCGCCGCAGCCAACGAAGGCGACGCTGTGGATCTCGTGGTTGGACAGGACGTCAGCGACGATCTGCTTAGGGAGGTTAAGGTCGATCTCGTACATCTGACACATTCCTTTCGATTTTTGCGGCGCCACTTTGCCGGACGTGCGCAGGGTTACCGTGATTTGGACCGAGTCGCCGGTCCATTGAAGATGTGACATAGGGACTGTCCCTTTGACACATTTAGGGATGGAAGCCTGCCTGGGGTATGGGATGCCAGGCAGGCTCCCCGGGGAAAGCGGTTAGACGCTTGGGCGCGACTAGGCCAGGATGCCGGCCGCGGAGAGGGCGATGCCGCCCACGATGGCGATTACAAGAAGCCAACCGGTGTTGACGTTCTTCTTGATGAGCCAGTACATAAGGCCGGTGAGGCCAAGGGAAATCATCTGGGGCATCATGCCGTCCAGGATGTCCTGGATCACGACGGTGCCGTCAGCGAACTGCAGCGGGGTGGTAGCGCCGATCAGCGTAGCGATCATGCCGCCCACGGACATAAGACCCACGATGCCGCAGACATACATGAGCTTCTCCATGAGGTCGCCGCCCTGAAGCTTGCTCAGGTACTCGTGGCCGCCCTGATAGCCCATCTTGGCTGCGAACCACGTGATCAGCACGGAAGGCACGATGGAGATGAGCATGGCCAGGATCGGGCCCATGATGGAGCCCTGCTGAGCCAGCTGAACGCCCAGACCAAAGGCGATAACGCGGATGGTGCCCTGGAAGAAGGAGTCACCAATACCGGAAAGCGGGCCCATGAGGGAGGTCTTGACCGCGTTGATCGAATCGGGATCGAAGTTCTCGGGATCCTTGGCGTACTCCTCCTCCATGGAGGCGGCGAGGCCCAGGACGAAAGCGCTCGTCTGCGGAGTGCAGTTGTAGAACGCCATGTGACGGCGGTAAGCCTCTTTCTTGGCAGCGAGCTGCTTGGGGTCGGACTCATCCGGATAGAGGCGATCGAGCGTGGGAACCATGCCATAGAGGAAGCCCATGTTCATCTGACGCTCGTAGTTCCAAGAGGCCTGGATGGCCCAGGAGCGCCAGAAGAACTGGCTGACCTTCTTGTTCAGGGACACGTCCTTGGTTGCGGTTGCCATAGTGTGTTCCTCCTTAGTCTTCGTCGTCTTCGAGCGGATCGTAGTCGGAATCGACACCGGCGGCTGCATGGGAACCGTTGAACTTGAAGCCCATGAAGACGACAGCCAGGCACACACCGATCAGAGCGACCGCGATGACGGACAGGTTGAGGTAAGCGGCGAGCAGGAAGCCGATGAACAGGAACGGAGTCATACCCTTCTTGATCATCATGGTGAGCAGCAGGGCCAAGCCGTAGGCGGTCATGATCTTGGTCGAAACGTTAAGACCAGTGGACAGCCACTCGGGGACCATGTTGACGATGGCCTGAACCAGGTCGGTGCCAACAAAGACGGCGAGGAAGATCGGCAGGAAGTACATGACGGCGTACAGACCAGTGCCGACGCAGATGTGCATACGGTAGGCGGTCTTGAACTTTCCGTTATCGATCGCGCTATCTGCCACATGGGTGAGGGCGGCGATGATGGAACGGAACACGATGCCGAGGAGCTGACCCAGGACGGCGACCGGGATGGCGATCGTCATGGCAGTCTCGGCGGAAGCATCGGTCAGGCACGCAAAGGCAGCGGCCACGATGCCGCCCAGGACCATATCGGGCGGAACGGCAGCACCGACCTGCACCAGGCCCATGGACACGAGCTCGACGGCGGCACCGACGGCAAGGCCGGTGGGCACATCGCCCAGCAGCAGACCGACGAGCGTAGCGCCAACGAGGGGCTGCTCGAAGTTAAGACGACCGAGCAGGCGGGAGTCCCACATGCAGAACACGCCGACGAGGCCGACGAGCACCGCACTGATGAACGTATTCATACCCTTCTCCTTTCAGTCAGGCAAAAGCCTGGTTGACTACAGCTTGGCGTCGATGTCGACGCTCTGATACGTGGGGGTCTGCTGGACATAGAGCTTGATGCCCATGTCGAGCAGCTGGTTGATGTCGGCCTTCTGCGTGGCGTCAAAGAAGACGGAGCTGTCCTTGCCGCCGATCTGATCGGCACCGTCGTGGTTGGCGGTGGCGCCCAGGTTGATGGCGTCGAGCTTGTAGCCCTGGCAGAACTGCAGCATCTCGGCAGTGTTGCCAAAGACGAACATGACGCGCTCGCCAAGGGTGTTGAGCTTGTCCATCTTGGCGAGGGCGCGCTCGACGGTGAAGACGTTCAGGCGCACGCCCTGGGGCTTGGCCAGCTTAAGAGCGCCCTTCTTGATGTCATCGTTGGCGGCAGCGTTGTCGACGACGATGATGCGCTCGGCCTGAACCTTGGTGGTCCAGGTAAAGACGACCTGACCGTGCAGCAGACGGTAGTCAAGACGTGCGAGGACGATCTTGGCGGGACCGGAGCTGTGACGGGACGCCTTGGCCTTCTCGGCGGGAGCCGCGACGGCCTCGACCGGTGCGTTGGGGTTGGTCAGACCAGTGCGGGCCTCGTTGATGAGGGCCGCGAGCTCGGTGCCCTTGACGGGGGCGGGGCTCATAGCGAGCGTGAGCGCCAGCGGGATGTTGAAACCGCTGACAACCGTGAACTTCGTGCCGTTCTTGGAAAGCTCGACCATGCTGTTGTTGACCGAGCTGCCGAGCATATCGGTCAGCACATAGACGGTGTCGTCCGCGTTGAACGTGGCGATCATGGCGTCCACCTTATTGGTGATGGGCTCCTTGTCGTCACGAGCAAGCGACACGACGTGGACGTTCGACACGTCGCCGAGAACCATCTCGAGCGTGTCTTTGGCGCCTGCGGCCAGGCCGCCATGAGATGCGAGAATGATCTGATTCATCTTACCTCCTCCTTCTCGTTATGGTCATTATAACGTCTTATACGCTACTTACATTGATAATTAGTATAAAGACCGTTCGCGGTTAAAAATCGACCGTTTACGGGTTTAACGCACCCGAAACATTGGGGCTGGGTAGGCGGGCACTGACTGGATAACCCCAGGTCGGATGCCGCACGCAATTCCCTATCGCACGAAGTACCAGGGACTTTCCTGTACGGTGGGCTCCAGCGCGATGCCGGTGCGTTCCTTAAACAGATCCATGTCCTGCGATTTCTCCGTCCACCACGCGTTGGGCTTAAAGGTCATGCTCTCAATGACATGACCGACAAACACACTGTTGCGCAGCTTGGAGAAGTCGGTGTTCATAATCAGGATGGACGCGAGCACCAGCACGATGCCCAGGACTTTGATCGCGCCGGCGGGCTCGGCGTAGACACCAATGCCCAGCAGTACGGTGACAACTGTCTCGAATGACATTACGACGGGAACTTTCGACGTCTCGAGCCCCATGGACAGACCCTGCATATATAAGATGTAAGCCACGGCTGTGGGGATGAGTCCAAAGCCAAGGAACAGCAGCAGCAGCTGTGGCGACATTGCCGCGGCGACATCCGGCCACGGAGCCGCGATAGCTGCCATAACCGCACCGCCAAAAACAAAGCCCCAAAACGTGACAGCCAGCGGGTGGACCGTCTTGGTTGCTATTCGGCTAAACACCGCGAGCGACGCACCACAAAGGCCTGCAATCACACCCGACGTGACGCCCCAAACCGAAAAATGAAAACCGGAAAGGTCGCCATTGGTCACTGCAAGCACGCAGCCAACGATGTTAAAGACAATGGCAACGAGCTTGTTAGGGGTCACGTCCTCGCGATAAAGCACGCGGCCGAGCATGACGCCAAACACCGGCGAGGTGTAGAGCAGCACCGAGGCCGTGGACATGCCCACCTCGCCCATGCACTCGTAATAGCAGGTGTTGGCGGCGGCCAAACCGACGATACCGACAAGCGCGCAGGGAACAAGCTCTTTAGGGCTTGCCTTGAACAGAGCCAGCGGACCCTGAGCCACGGTAGACCCCTCACCCGGGCGGCAGCCCATAAACATCAGGACCGGCGCCAAGATAAGCGCTCCGACCAACAAGCGAAAGGCAGCCATGCTCTGGGACGAAACGCCCATGGCCGAGATGCCGTTTACAAAGATTCCGATGCTGCCCCACATAAGCGCGGCGATCAGCACCAGCACATAGCCCAGATTGCTTTTCTTCAACGCAGCCTCCTCGGTATTGTTTCCAATATGTTTCATACTACGTTATAGTCGTTATATACATTTTTCAAGCCACAAATCGCCGAACGGAAAAATCTGCTCCCCCACATACTCATTGGGGACGTACTTAAATGACTAGTCATTCAGGAACGTCCCCAATGACTAGTCGTTTAAGTACGTCCCCAATGACTACCCAACGACTAGGGCTGTCCCCAACTGCCGGCAGAAAGGGAACGTCCTCAACTGCCACATCTGAACCAAGGCGACGCCGATGCTTTGGCAACGTCAGCGAAAACCCGCCAGAGCGAGCAAGGTGCCTTGAAGCGAAGCGGCATTGACCTTCTGGTCATGCCGCCGAAGTTGAAAGGCAGATTGCCGCTCTGGCGGGTTTGCATCGTCGAGCCGTTACGCGGTTTGGCAAAACCGCGTAACTCCTAGTAGTCGAGCTTCCACATGTAGCGGCGCGTCATATAGTCCTTGTGGGTGACGGCAGAGAGTGCACGCATGTAGACGTTGTTGAGGATCGGCGCGAAGATCAGGTGGTTGAAGTACTCGCTCACGCTGTCCTTGATGTCGTTGAGGCCGAGCTCCTTGGCGTCGAGCTGATAGACGCGCTCGCCACCGTACTGGTTGACGAAGCGGATGCCGCGCTCGTCGTTGCAGCGGCTGCGGCCGACGCTGATGAGCTGGAACAGCGAGGTACGCTTGTCCAGGATCTCGAAGGGGCCATGGAAGAAATCGCAGGTGTTGATGGTGCAGGAGTCGATCTGCAGCATCTCCTGCACGTTGCAGATGCTAAAGACGTAGGCGGCACCAAAGAGCGGACCCTGAGCCATCACGTTGATGCAGGGCTTGTCGGCGTTCTGCTCGGCCCACTTGGCAGCAAGCGGACGGGTGTACTCGACGGCCTTGCGATAGATGGGGTCGACCAAGTCGAAGGCGGCCATGGCGGTCTCGTACTCGGCATAGCCCTCGGTCTGCTGCGTGAGCTCCATGGCGATCATGGTCACGACGGCGGAGTTGGTGCGGCCCATGCAGGACTCGTCGACGGCCAAGCTGTCGTACTGGATCTTGTAGTCGCAGACCTCGGTGAGGGCGGACTCGTCGACATAGATGGCGATGGTGCTGGCGCCGTGGTCCTTGGCGACCTGGGCGGCGACGATAGTCTCCTTGGTGCCGCGCATGGACACGACGACGGCCAAGGTGTTCTCGTTAACGTAGGCAGGGGTGGCGTGCACGAACTCGTTGCTGGTGTAGCTGGAGCTCACGACCTGCGTGGCCTCGTGCTCCATAAAGTACTGGGCAGGATAGTTACCGCCGTTGGATCCGCCGGCGCCAATCCACACGACGCGCTTGATGCCGCCCTTGTCTGCCTTGTCGGCCAAAACCTGGGAGACGACATCCTTAACCTGTTCCTGAGTAGTCATCGTGCATCAGCCTTTCTTCTCGTTTGATGCTCATCACAGGCATACAAGTTACATACATGTTTTGGTTATGTCGACTAGTTGTATGCTATATTTGTCTTAGAAATTTTGCTGGTAAGGTTTTCGGTAGCTCGATACCAGCGGTTTTATTGTTGTGTTGAATACATGCTTGCTTAGGTAAGCATACAGGTTAGATATAGGTTGGCAATATGGGCGTCACATCTAAAAAGAAACTGACCCAATACGAGCGCTTGGCGGGCACGCTGCGCGATCGCATCGCTGCCGGCACGTATGCGCGCGGAGACAAGCTGCCGTCCGAGATGGAACTCATGGACGAATCGGGGCTGTCACGCAGCACCGTACGCCACGCCCTTAAGGTGCTCGTTGATGAGGGCCTGGTGCGCACCGAGCGCGGGCGTGGCGCCTTTGTGGCCGACACGCCCGCGCTCCACGAGAACAACCTGGTGTTTTCGAGCTATACCAAGCAGGTCGAAGGCCAGGGCATGAAGCCCACCACGCGCACCGTGGACTCGGGCTTTGCCAAGGCGGCCGGCAGCATAGCTAAGTTCTTTGACGCCGCCGTGGGCAGCAAGCTCGTCAAACTTGTCCGCCTGCGCTACCTGGACGACGCACCGCTGTGCCTGGAGACCACCTACCTGCCGCCAAGCTTCGAGACGCTCATCGATCGCGATATCAACGGTTCGCTCTACGCCACGCTTCGACAGGAGTTCCATCGCGCACCGGCACAGGGGCATAAGACCTTTGAGGTGTGCTATGCCTCGCAAAACGAGGCGTTTTTGCTCAACGTTGAGCGCGGGCAGGCGCTGATCCTGATCACCGACTACGTCTACGACACCGACGGCCGACCGCTCCATGTCTCCAAGCGCATCCAACGCACCGACCGCGCCAAATACACCGAACCCATCGGCTAACCTGCCAAAATAAACCTGTCCCTAAATGGTAGGTTTGGGGAGGTCGGGGAACCAGGTTGGTTTGGGTTGGTTGGGCGTGCGCTCGGCTAGGACCAACTCCATCCAACACATATCGTACCAGCGACCGAACTTTTGGGCGCAGCGGTCGAAGGTGCCCACCAGGCGATATCCCATATGGGCATGGAAATCCT
The DNA here is from genome assembly GCF_050313495.1 of Collinsella sp. SGI.178. Classification (NCBI taxonomy): domain Bacteria; kingdom Bacillati; phylum Actinomycetota; class Coriobacteriia; order Coriobacteriales; family Coriobacteriaceae; genus Collinsella; species Collinsella sp. SGI.178. The sequence goes on from NZ_JBNPLM010000007.1 coordinate 59,126, forward strand.
GACTGTTGTGCGTCAGGTACTCGTCGTCCTTGTCGTGCGGCACGGCGATGAGGGCGCACATGTTGGTGATGCCCATCGCGATCAGGCATTGCTTGAGCGCATCGTGCAGCTTGCGGCCCAGCCCGCCGTGGCGCACATCGCGCGCCAGGTAGATCGACGTCTCGACCGACCAGTCGTATGCCTCGCGGCTGTTGAGCGGGCTCACATAGGCATAGCCTACCGGACGCCCGTCCAGCTCCATCACCAAATACGGGTAGCGCTTGAGCGTACGCTCGATACGCCCGGCGAACTCCTCAACGCTCGGCACCTCGTATTCGCAGGTAATCGCCGTCTGGCGCACATACGGCTCATAGATGGCAAGCAACGCCGGCGCATCGTCGGGCGTCGCCAGGCGAATCGTCGGCTCGGACATTTCGGTCATACAACCCTTCCCCCTCAAAAACAAAGGCTGCCCTGCGCCAAGCTCAGGCGCAGGGCAGCCCCTTGTCACTACATCAGGCTACAGGACAGCCGCCAACGCGTCGATGTCCTCCTGCGTCGTGGCCCAGCTGGTGCAAAAGCGCACCACCGTGTGGGTCTCGTCGTACTTTTCCCAGTACTCAATCGAGGCATGCTCGCGAATGCGGGCCATGTCCTCGTTGGGCAGAATCACAAACTGTTGGTTGGTCGGCGTCTCCAAGAAGAACTGGTAGCCGCGCTCGTGCAGCACGCGACGCAGCGCCTGAGCGGTCTCGATCGCCTGGCGACCAATCTCAAAATACAGGCCGTCGGTAAAGAGCGCCTCAAACTGCACGCCCGTCAGGCGGCCTTTGGCAAGCAGCGCGCCATGCTGCTTGATACGCGGAATGGGATGCGCCGGGGCGTGCATGCCGCAGAACACCACAGCCTCTCCGCAGAGCGCGCCGCACTTGGTACCGCCGATGTAGAACACGTCGCACAGCTGCGCCAGCTCGGGCAGGGTAATGTCGCACTCATCGGCCGCCAGCGCATAGGCCAGGCGAGCACCGTCCACAAACAGCGGAATCTCGCGCTTCTGGCACACTGCGTGAATCGCCGCGAGCTCGGCCTTGGAGTACAGCGTGCCGTACTCGGTCGATAGGCTCACGTACACGGCACCCGGGAACACCGTGTGCTCGTAGCTCTCGTTTTCGTAGAACACCTGGATATAGTTCTCAAGGTCCTCGGCGTGCATCTTGCCCTCGTAGCCGGGGATGGTGAGCACCTTGTGGCCGCCAAACTCGATGGCGCCCGCCTCGTGGCAGGCGACGTGGCCGGTCTCGGCAGCAACGACGCCCTCGTACGGCGCGAGCAGCATGTCGATCACCGTCGCGTTGGCCTGCGTGCCGCCCACCAGAAAAAACACGTCGGCATCGGGGGCCTGACAGGCCTCGCAGATAAGCTGCTTGGCACGCTCGGTATGTGCATCGGTACCGTATCCGGGCTGCGGCTCCATATTGGTGTCGACGAGCGCCTGCAGCACCGCCGGGTGTGCGCCGTGGGAATAATCGTTGTTAAACGCGAGCATGGCAATCCTCTCTTACCGGGTATCGGCCAGATGATTCAAACGGAGCTATTGTACGCCGCTGGGATAGGCAATGCGCGCGGCAAGGCACTCAAGTGCCAGCACCAGAGCAAAACCGCAGCTCACATCACTCAAAAAGTGCGCTCCGATCACGATGCGGCCAAACGCGACGAACGCCACAACCACAGCCGCCGTCCAAAAGACCACACGACGGCGCGACGGTTTTTCCTTAAAGGCCGCTGCGGGAAGCCCGGCGAGCATAAGGCCGATCGCCGCGTGCGCCGCGTGTCCGCTCGCAAACGACTTAAAGCCGTCCTTGACTACACCGGCGGCAATATAGGCCCGCTTGTCGGGGTTGCCGATCACCCACCACGGCTGAAACTCGAGCCCCGGCGTCACCTCGATCACGCGCATGCGCGGGCGCGACCACAGCGGCTTGACGATCACGTTGAGGATAATGGCCTGAGCGACCCACACGGCAAGCACCATGAGCGCCCAGCGTGTGAGCTCGTCGGGCTCGGTCGTGCGCGTGAGGCGATAGACGATAAGGTTGGCGACGATGGCCAGCACAAACGTCAGCACCAACTGAGCCACGATGAGTTTGCCGCCAACCCTCAGGGACGAAACGATCTCGTAGCCGGTCAGGCCAACATTGACGAGGATGCCGAGCACGGCGAGCCATTTGCTCCCCCTGGAGTCGGGACGCACCGCGCGCACGAGCATAACGCCCGCGACGCTCGCCGTCAGCTCAAACGGCAGCTCGCCGGTCGCCTCGATAAAGCGGCCGTACATACTGCCGATGTTGAACAGCGAGCTCGAGATCTGATAATCGAAGAAACTGCCCACGCCCAGGCAGAGGGCAAGGATAACCGCGATAGCAGCGGCATCTTTCTTATAGATGTACCCGAACATGCTTTCCTTTCGATGGAACCAGATTGCCCAAATGGGGCGTTTACGGCGTCGACCCGTTAGTCATCGTCGGACGTGCCCAGCTGCTGCAGCAGCATGAGTGCCGCGGCCACGGGGCCGGTGCCGTCGTTGGCGTCGAGACCGCGACCCAGGCCGCTGCCCGCGCCGGCGCCCGCCTTGTAGGGCACCGACAGTTTGCGGCTCTTGGGGAAGTTCACCGCTCCATAGCGGGTCTTAAGCTCATAGGCCACCTTCTTGGGAACGTCGACGCCCAAAAACGTGATGCGACCGCCGCTGAGCGTAACGCTCTCGAGCCCCAGGCGCTCGCCGCGAATGCGGATTCGCGCGCGATTGAACAGGTTGAGTCCCGCCAACGGCAGCTCGCCATGCGCGGCCTCGGTCTCTTCCTGCACCTCGTCGATGCTCTCCAGGTCCCCGGCCGCCGCAAGCTTACGGTATACGAGCACGCGCTGATCCACCGCCGGCAGGTACTCCTCGGACAAGAAGTAGTCGGCCGGCAGGTTAATACCCACGCTCGCCGCCTCCACACCGGCATCGTCGTCGCCGCGCGCCTCGGCCACGGCCTGGCCCAGCATCTGCGTAAACAGGTCAAAGCCCACACTCGACAGGTTGCCGTGTTGCTCGGCGCCCATGAGCGAGCCGGCGCCGCGGATCTCCAGGTCGCGCATGGCGATGCGCATGCCGCTGCCCAGGTCCTGGAACTCGGAGAGTGCGGTCAGGCGTGCCGTAGCCTCCTCGGTGAGCGGCAGCTCGCCCGGGAACATAAAGTACGCGTAGGCTTGCGTGGCAGAACGGCCCACGCGGCCCTTGAGCTGGTAGAGCTGCGCCAGGCCCAAGCGCTGCGAATCCTCGATGATGAGCGTGTTGGCGGTCGCGTTGTCGATGCCGCTCTCCACGATGGTCGTGGCGATGAGCACGTCGATCTTTTTGGTCGCGAACTCGATCATGACGTCCTCGACCTCGCGCGGGCTCATCTTGCCGTGCGCCACGCCCACGCGCGCCTCGGGCGCGGCCTCGTGTACGCGCGCCACGGCGTCGTCGATGGTCTTGACGCGGTTGGACACGTAGTACACCTGGCCGCCGCGGCCCACCTCCAGGCGAATCGCCGCGCTCACCACGTCGGGGTCGTACTCCCCCACGTGCACGATCACGGGGCGGCGCCCGGTCGGTGGCGTGGTGATCAGGCTCATGTCGCGCACGCCGCTCGTGGCCATCTGCATGGTTCGCGGAATAGGCGTTGCCGAAAGCGTGAGCACGTCAATCTGCTCGCGCAGGTTTTTGAGCTGCTCCTTGTGCTGCACGCCAAAGCGCTGCTCCTCGTCGATGATAACCAAACCCAGGTTCTTGGGGTTCACATCGGCCGAAAGCAGGCGGTGCGTGCCGATGAGCACGTCGATCGTGCCCTCGGCAAACGCCTTGAGCGCGCGCTTCTGCTGCGCCGGCGTGCGAAAGCGGCTGAGCACCTCGACCTCGAGGCCAAACGGGGCAAAGCGCTCAAAGAAGGTCTCGTAGTGCTGTTGGGCCAGAATGGTCGTGGGGCAGAGCACCATGACCTGACGGCCGGAGTCCACGCACTTAAACGCCGCGCGCAGGGCGACCTCGGTCTTGCCAAAGCCCACGTCGCCGCACAGCAGGCGGTCCATGGGCTTGGGCGCCTCCATGTCGGCCTTAATATCGGCGATAGCCTCCAGCTGGTCGCGCGTCTCGTCGTAAGGAAAGCTCTCCTCCATCTCGATCTGCTCGGGCGTGTCGGGCGGGCAGGCGATACCGGTAATCGAAGAACGGCGCGTATACAGATCGACCAGGTCAAACGCCAGCTTTTTGGCGTTCTTGTGCGCCTTGTTGGTGGCACGCGTCCAGTCGGCGGTGTTGAGCCTAGTCAGGCGCGGCTTGTCGCCGTCGGGACCAACATAGCGCGTGATGCGGTCGACCTGCTCGAGCGGCACGTAGAGCTTGTCGCCGTCGGCATATTCCAGCAAAAAGTAGTCGCGCTCCTTGCCGCCCACTTCCTGGCGCGCGATCTCGCTAAAGAGCGCGATGCCGTGGGTAGCGTGCACCACGTAGTCGCCCGGCTTAAACGGAAACGTGATCTGCGTAATGTCCACCTTGCGACGGCTGCGCGCGCGGTTGGCGTCCATGCGGGCATTGAGATCGGCGATCGAGAACACGGCTAGGTTGGCATCGGGCACCACCACGCCCTGCGGCAGGGCAGCATCCACAAAGGTCACGCGTCCGCGCGAGATGGTGGGTACGGCAGCACCGGCGGCAGCCTGGGCGGCGCCCGCCTCGAGCGGGCGGGCGTTGAGCGCATCGACGCGGCGCTCGCGGATCGAGGCATGGGCCTCCTGGCGGACAGCACGGTCGGCAGAATCTGCCGCTGCCACGCGTACGCGCTCGCCAATAACGCCGGCATTTTCGGGGGCGGCCGTCAGCGACTCCTCAAAGGTAATGCCCTCGTCGCCAAAGGTGAGCTCCATCGACTCGCGCGCTCCGCGGTCGGGAATGGCAAACACGCAGGCATAGCGCTTGCCCACGACTTCCTGAACGCGCGTCATAAAGCGGTTGTCCGAGCCCGCGATAGCCGGCTGCTCAATCTTGAGCTCTGCCGTAACCGCACCGCCGGCGCGGATCAGGCTCACGTAGTTCAGGCGCTGCTGAGCACCAAAGTCGAGCTGCTGGGCGCGCACGTACAGGCCGTCCAAGCGGTCAATCCCCGCCTCGCCGGCGCGCGCCTCGATATCCTCGTAGGCACGCAGGCAGTCGTCGAACAGCGAGCGCGGCTCGGACAGAACCACAAGCGCCTTGCCGCTCACGTGCGCCAACGGGCTCACGGTCTGGCCGTACATCACCGGCAAAAAGCGGTCGAGCTCGGGTGTGACGATACGCGCATCAACCATCTCGAGCAGTGCCGCCAGCTTGCTGTCGCTCTGGCTTGCGCGATAGAGCGCCACGTGCATGTTGTGAACGGCTTCGTCGGTAAGCGCCAGCTCGCGGCACGGGAAGATCTCGATGCTGTCCTCGTTGCCGATGGTTTGGCCCGTGGAGCTCACCATACGGCGAATGCGATCAATTTCGTCGCCAAAGAACTCAATACGCACGGGCGCTTTCTCTTGTGCGGGGAATACCTCGACGGTGTCGCCGTGCACGCGGAACAGGCCGGGTGCGTCGGCGGCGCCGGCATTGGTGTAGCCCATGCCCACCAGGCGCTGCGGCACTTCGTCAAAAGGAATCTCCTCGCCCACCGCAAAGGTCGTGGACTCCCAGTAGCGGCTCTCGACTGGCGGCACGCAACGCAGCAATGCACGGGCCGAGGCAACCATGATGCAGTTGTCCCCGCGCACGATACGCCCCAGAGCCTCGCAACGCTGCGCCACCACGGCATCGTCGGGCGCCTGCTCGCGCCACGGATAGTCCTTGCGCTCGGGAAAGCGGCACACGTGCGCCAGGCCCACGTAGGCGGCAAGGCTGTGCGCGGCGCGATCGGCCGCGTCCTCGCCGCTCACAATGTAGACCGTAGGGCGCGGGCGGCGCGCAAACTGAGCAGCCGCCATAAGCGTGCGGCCCGACTGCGACACGGCCAGCGTCACATCCTCGCCGGCGTCGAGCCCGGCCTCGACGGTCTGCAAGGCCTCGGCAGTGTAGAGCTGCGCGGCTATACGGTGAATGAGCATGCTGTTCCTCCGGCATCGCAACGCCAAAAGCCCGCCGGGGCAAGCTCGGCGGGTCGTGCGTCAAAGTTCATTGACGCTTATGGTACCGCACGGTCCCGTGACCAAAAGCCAAAGCGACATCATGCCAAATGTTGCCCACAACGGTCTTGCCAACGCGTTTCCCAGCTAATTAATCCGCTTTCCGCTTTTTAATTTGCTGTCTTCTGGCAGCAATTTACACCGTCCGCGCCCCATGGCGAGCATTTCGAGCTGCAAAGCGCCTATAATTGAGGATAATTGCGTATTCAATGTCACTTTTTTGATGAGGGGGGGGGTGAAAATAAATGGCCGACACTCCATCTTGTGCACTGTACACCGGGCTCAAGTCACTCGGTCGCATCAAAAACGGTAACGCCGCGCAAATTCTCATGGACGGCAACGCCCGTTACGGTGGACGCCTCATCTCCGAACGCTTGATGGTCCCGTCGTTTATCTCACGCGAAATCGTTCACGCCAAACCCGGTGACCTTCCCGAGTCGCTGTTTGCGCCCTTTGAACAAAGTGCGCGCCAGATACTCAACCTCATCATACAAAACCGAGGCTCCGACCCCCAATCGCTGAGCAAGGTCGCTAAACGCTATATGGAATCGTGCGCCCCAGACATGCAGGATGCCCTTACCAATTGCGGCGTCGACGGCATGCTCTTTAAAAACGGCGTCGAGCGCATCGAGACCACTGACGATAGCGACATTAAAAACCGCCTCTACATCCATCTGGTCTTTTTTATCGTTACCGGCTGCCTTGGCGACCCCGCCCGCGCCATCGAATACACCGAGTCCTTTGTGTCCGACCAGATGCTCTCGACACTCGGCACGGTCGAGACAACCGTCACCTCATTTTTCTCGACAACCGCGCGCCCCACGGGAGACATTCGCCTGGGACTGCTGCGCGTCGTGGGCAACTCGGCACGACCGCCGTTGCGTCCCCTTACCACGGACCCGGTGGGCAGCATTATCGGGTCGCTGACGAGCGACGAGAACGCCATCACCGACGTCGATTCCGATGTCTCGCGTCAGCACCTGCGCATTTGGCTCCAAGACGGACGCTGGCTTGCGCAGGGCCTCGGCTCCACCAACGGATCGTTTTTGATCTCGGGCGTCGATCGCTGCCGACATGCTATCGAACCGCCTAGACGCGAGCGCCCCGCCAACTTTGCCAACACCCCCGTCGAGATTCACAACGGAGACACGCTTTGCTTGGGCGCCACGACGCGCTTCTTGGTCATTCGCATCACAGACTAGCCCGCCCACACATCTTCGACGCACAAGGTGCCGTTATTTGCATCAACCCATGCAAATAACGGCACCTTTTCGATTAAGGCAACGGTTGCGCTACCTTTTCACTAACATTATCGCCATGCACTTTTTTCTCGAAAGGATCGCCCCGTGACGTACGACACGGATATGAATATCATCGCGTTGTCCCCCTTTGAACCAAACGCCATGTTTGCGACCACCGAAGACCCCGATGCTATTCGCCGCTTTACCACCCTGTTGGATTGCGGGGCAGTCGGCGGCGGTTCCCACCATCTTCGCAAGGTCGCCAACACCGAGGGCGAGACCTTTGCGCTCAAGACGCTGTGGCCCCTCAGCGGCTGTGATGAAGACGGCTCCGCCGTCAGCCCCTCGGACATCAAGACGCTTACCGAGGAGTATCGCAATCTTGCAGCCGTCTCACTGTTGGACGGCTTTCCCAAAACCTATGGCTACGGCTATACCGGCTCCGTACCGGTCATCGTTATGGAGTGGATTGAAGGCCTGCCCCTTCGCGATGCTGCGGCAGAGCTAACCGACCCCGCCGAGGGCGGCCACATTCCCGCAAACACCGTCGCCGCGATTGGAAAACGCCTGGGAGAGATTCTCCTGGGTGCCCAAAAGCTCGATGCGCCGTTTGTACACCGTGATATCTCCTTGCGCAATATCATCATTCGCACGACGCTCCGGTCCCTTGCCCAGCAGATTGCACACTGCAGTTTTGACCTTTGCCTGGTCGATCTGGGCAGCTCGAGCATCAAGCGCTCAGACCCCTCGTTTACCATGTCCACCGGCATCTGGCGCAACGGCACCCCCGAGTTCGCCCCACCCGAGATGCTCTCCAACGACATCCCCGAGCTGGCACCGCTGCGCACGTCGCCCAGCATCGATACATACGAGCTCTGCAGCGTACTCTACACGCTCTATGCCGGCCACACGCCATATCGCCTAAACGAGCATATGGACCAGTCGCCCTACCTGTACAAGATCGAGCACGAGCACGAGCCGCTTGAGGCACGCGTACCCGGCGACCAAATGCTTGTCGATGTCATCATGAGCGGTATCCATAACGAGCAGTCCCAGCGCGCGCCGCTGTCTACGATTGTCGGCAAGCTCGATGCCTGGATTAAAGACATCGATTTTGAGCCGCGCACGCCGCTGCCCACCCCGATCGACATTAGCCAGCAACCGAAGCCTTCCTGCTCCGACAAGGCTCAGACGCGTCACCCAGTCATCTCGCGTCGCGCTGCGCTCGTGCTCGGCGGCGTCTGCGTTGCCGGCATAGCAGGCTCTGCCATTGCCACGGGATGCTGGGGGCTTATCGACCTGGCGCACGGCATCAAGCCGTCACTCGACGATTACACCTGGGAAGAACTCGCCCTGATCTCCCGCAAAATCCAAGAGACATCTTCCAGCAAAAAGGTGCTCGAGATTGCCGAAACCTACCACCTGGTAAACAGCAAGCAGTCGCTCGAAAACGAGAACACCAAGACTGTCAGGCTTTCCGACGGGACCAAGGCACAAATCCAGATCGTGGGCTTTAAGGCAGACACACTCACCGATGACGGCCTTCCCGCTGGCATCACCTTTATGTTCCGTACCCCCATCGCCATGCGCGCCGTAAACGACAGCGCCGCGACGGGTGGCTGGGAGCAATCGTCGCTTCGTGAATGGTTGGCGGACAAGGGCATGGCTACGCTGCCCGACGATCTCCGCAATCAGATTCGCTCGGTGCGAAAGCTCACCAACAACACCGGCGGCACCAAAGACGCCTCCAGCATCACCGCCACCGATGACAAGCTGTGGCTGCCGTCCATGAGCGAGCTGTGCGGCTACCAGGCGCCCGAAACGTTCGCAGAAGGCTACGAGTACCTTTCTACCCTCTACAGCGGAGAAGGCGAGCAGTACCAGCTCTATCGCGAGCAGAGCGTAAGCGGTCTGACCACCAACGATGCCATGATCCGCACCGTCGCCGGCAAAAAGATCTACTACTGGGAGCGCACCCCCAGCGCCGACTGCAGCGAGGGCGCCAACTCGACGTACTTTAACCGCGTTGGAAGAGACGGCGACGTGTTTAGCTGGGCAACGCCCGGAAACAAACCAGACCAAAAGACCTATGTCCTACCCGGCTTTTGCATCTAACACCTTCACCGGATACCAGAAAGGAGCCTCGCATCATGCGCGCGGAAACACCTTCCGAGGTGCTCTTTGATTTCCTTAAGTGCGACCTGCAGATCAATAATCGAGAAGCGGCGCGTATCTTGGTTTCGGACAAGCCGCTGGGCGCCAAACCGGCCCCTAGGTTTCGCATTGCCGAAAAGACGTTTCTATCGCGACGCGTGGTGCACGTCGTTCCGGGTACCGACAAGATCGACCCCGAGATGTTTGCCGATTTTTCGCAGAGCGTCCAGAACTTGGCTGCCGCTGCAAAAATCGACAGCGGCAGCAGTCCAGCGGCCGTCAACGCTCGCCAGCAAGTCATTACGACGCGCGCCCTCGAGCGCATGGCAACGTCGCTCGAACACTGGGGGCTCGATGGTTCCATCCTGCGCAATATCTTTGACCGCATCGCCGTCATGCCGGGCCTCAAGCAAAGCGACCGGCGCCTTTTGGAGCTCCTTGCGCTAACGGTCTGCGGATGCTTGGCTGATCCCAATGCCGCCGCCTCCGAGGTCAAAGACTTTGCCATAACGCAACTGGCCCAGACCTTTGGCACGCTCGAGACCGCCGAGGTCGTCCAGGCACAAGGCACTAACCGCAAGGTCAACGAGCCTCCTGCAAAACTGGGGCTGCTCAGGCTTTCGAAAGACGGCTCGGCCTTGCCACCGATCTATCCTTTGAGCCTCGATCCCGAGGGTACGGTACTAGGCTCTTTTGCACACGACCAAAACGCCATCACCAACGTAGGACCCGATGTATCCCGCCGGCACCTGCGTGTAGCGTTTTCTAACGGTACGTGGCTCGCAAGCGGACTGCACTCCACCAACGGAACGGTGCTGGTGACACGCAACGGCACGACCACCGTTATCGAAAAGCCACGCTCGCTGCGCACCGCCGATGACGAGGACAGTCAGATTCCTATCCACGACGGCGACCTGCTCAAGCTGGGTTCCTCGACCGAGTTTTTGGTGCTGAAGATCTCCTCAAACGTACGCGCGCTGGCCTAGGGCCGAGCACATACAATAAGAATCAACGCAAAGGAGCGCCGCTGCACGCATCGCAGCGGCGCTCCTTTGTACAAAGGCGCCCCCGGCCTTGTAACCGGAGGCGCCTATAAAGGGGAAACGAGCTTAAAAAGCTACATTAGGCATTAAAGCGGCGGCGGGTAGCACCAGCGGCGATGGCAGCGGCACCCAGACCGGCGATGATCGTAACCTGAGCGGCAACGCTATCACCAGTGGTGGGAAGGGCAGCCTCGTCGGCCTTCTTCTCGTCAGCCTTCTTCTCGGCCTTGGCCGGAGTCTTGGTCGTCGCGGTGGTGTTCCCCTGCTGCTGAGTGGGCTCAACATAGGGAACCAGCGAACCCAGGACCTTCTTGGCGGCCTCAAGCTGAGCCTGAGCCGTGGCCTCGGCCTGCTTGGCGAGCTGGAGCTCGGCATAAGCCTCGAGAGCATCGCTCTGTGCCTGCTCGTACTTGGCAGCAGCAGCCTTTGCCTCATCGGACTTAACCTCGGTGTTAGCCTTGGCGTCCTCGAGAGCCTTAGCGGCCTCATCCTTTGCCTTCTGGGCGTCGGCGAGAGCAACCTGAGCAGCGTTGGCGGCAGCAAGAGCGTTGTCCCAAGCAGCCTTCTTGGCTGCAAGGGTATTCTCAGCATTCAAAGCCTCGTTCTCGAGGTCGTTGTACTCCTGGCCCAGCTTATCAGCCTTGGCGGCAGCAGCCTTGAGCGCAGCCTGGGCAGCGGCAACGATCTGCGGCTTCTTCTTGGCCTGGGCGAGAGCCTGGTTAGCCTTAACCTGCTCATCGATGGCAGCGTCGCGGTCGGCCTTAGCATCCTCGGCAGCCTTAGCAGCCTTAACAGACTTGTTCAGAGCCTCGTTGTAAGCCTTACCAGACTTGTCCGCCTTGTCCATGGCAGCATCAAATGCATCCTGAGCTTCCTTGACAGCCTGCTCCTTGCCCTGAGCAGTCTTCAGGTCAGCCTCGGCCTGAGCCTTCTTGTCGGTTGTCTTGTGCCAAGCAGCCTTAGCCTCATCGGCAGCGGCGCGGGCGTCCTCGGCCTTCTTCTCGTACTGGTTCTCGTTGTACTCAACACCAAGCTTATCGGCGTCAGCCTTGAGCTGCGGATACTGCTGGCCAAGGCTCACCAGTGCAGTTGCGGCGTTCCACTCAGTCAATGCCTGAGCGGCAGCGTTGGTGGCATCGCTCCAAGCCTGATATGCTTCGTCATCACTCTTGGTGGCATCCTTAAGCTCATTCTCGGTGGCCTCAACTGCCTGAGAAGCATTATTTACCGCATTCTTTGCGGCTTCATACTCGCGGCTGGCAAGGACGCCTTCTTCCGTCAGCCTATCAAGCTCAGCCTTCTTCGCCTCGTAGTCGGCCTTACACTGCGCAAGATTGTTGTTGATCTGAGCCTTCCGGGCACCAGTCTCGTTCTTCTTAGCCTCGGCCTTAATAGCCTCGTTGTTGCGGTCGTGGTATTTCTGGCCGAGCTCGTCGGCCTTTGCCTTGTTGGCGTCAAGGTTCTCGTAAGCCTCCTGAGCCTTGTTGGCCTCGGCGAGCTTAGCGTCCCACTCGTTCTTCTTAGCAGTGGCAGCGTCCTCGGCCTTGATAGCCTTGTTGTTAAGCTCATTGAACTTGGCAGCAGCCTCATCGTCAGTCTTGGTGGCAGCCTCAAGAGCAGCCTGGGCATCCTCGACGGAGGGAAGCTTCTTGGCAGCCTCGAGAGCAACCTGGGCGTCGTTGGCGACCTTCAGGTCAGCCTTCATCGTCTTCTCGGCATCCTTGGCAGCCTGCTCAGCCTTAGCAGCAGCGTTGTCAAGGTCGCTCCACTCCTGATAAAGCTTATCGGCCTTCTTGGCAGCAGCGTCGTAGGCAGCCTGGGCCTCGTCCTCAGAAGTCAGGTTCTTGGCGTTCTCCAGAGCAACCTGGGCGTCGTTCTGAGCCTGTGCGGCGTCGTTCCACTCTGCCTTCTTGGCGTCGGCAGCGGCGCGGGCCTCCTCGGCCTTCTTCACGTACTGGTTCTCGTTGTACTCAACACCGAGTGCGTCGGCAGCGTCCTGGGCGTCCTTGTAAGCCTTCTCGGCCTCGTCCAGAGCGTCCTTGGCGGTGGCGAGCTTGGTCTCGGCCTCCATCTCGGCAGCGGCAGCGGCCTCGAGAGCCTTCTGGGCCTCCTGGTCGCCGGCCTGAGCCTCGTCGGCGGCAGCCTTAGCCTCGTCGTAGGCCTTCTGGGTCTTCTCGACGTTGGCCTTAGCCTCGTCGTAGGCCTTCTGGGCCTTCTCGACGTCGGCCTTAGCGGCGGCGATCTCTTCCTTGCTGGCCTGCTTCTGCTCGGCCTTGACATCGTCGTTGGCGTCGGCGCCGGACTCAGCGAAAGCAGCGGTCTGCAGGACCGGAGACAGTGCGAGGCTGGCGGTAACTGCCATGGTTACCGCAGGCTTAGCAAGATTGAGCTTGGGTTGCGCTTTTTTGTGCGCGGGCTGATACTTTGCCATGTTTTCCCCTTTGTTCAGAAACAGCCCGTCCCGAAAAAAACGAGACAGATTTACTAATGCACGATTTATTTAAAAGGGGAAAAACGCGAATTGGTTGCGCAACCAAGCTATATCTAAGGTTTGAGACTTTTTTGCAAAAAAGTTTGCAAAAAGCTATTACACCATCCGTACGCTGAGGCAAAGATCTGCCAGCGGGCACTCGTCGCACTTGGGTTTGCGGGCATCGCAGATCTCGCGGCCAAAGGTGATCCACTGGTGGTTGACCGACTCCCAATACTCGTGCGGCAAGATTTTGAGCAGATCCTGCTCGGTCTTGAGCGGCTCTTTGGCGTGCGTCTTGGGACTCAGCATCAGACGGTGCGCGATGCGGTTGACGTGCGTATCGACCGCGATGCCCTCGACAATGCCAAACCCCACGTTGAGCACGATGTTCGCCGTCTTGCGCCCAACGCCCGGCAGCTTGACAAGCTCCTTCATGTCGGCCGGCACCTCGCCGCCGTAATCGGCGACAATCATCTGTGCGGCCTCCACGGCGTGCTTGGCCTTGCTCTTATAGAAGCCGAGCGACTTAATGGTATCGGCCACATCGGCAACGCTCGCCCCCGCCATGGCCTCGGGCGTGGGCCACTGGGCAAACAGCTTTGGCGTCACCTTGTTGACCTGCGCGTCGGTCGTCTGCGCCGAGAGCAACACCGCTATGAGCAGCCTATAGGGATTCTCGTGGTCCAAAAAACACTCAACCGGGCCATAGCGACGGTTGAGGCGCTCGCACACCTCAACGGCGCGCTCGCGCTTGGCGGCATTGGTCTCGCGTGGCATAACGACTCCTCGGATTGGCGGCATAACTTACCTATGGGCACGATTGTCCCACGTATGGGGTCTTTACGCCTCCAAAAATGCGCCGGTCTGGCGGCCCCACAAGCTTGCGTACTCGCCGCCTGCCTCGACAAGCTGCGCATGCGTACCGTCCTCGACAATCTCGCCGTCCGCCAGCACCACGATGCGGTCGAGCGCCGCCACGGTGGACAGGCGATGTGCCACCACAATAGAGGTACGGCCGCGCATCAGGTTCTCAAGCGCCTCCTGCACCAGCGCCTCGGACTCGCTATCCAGGGCAGAGGTCGCCTCGTCGAGCACCAGAATCGGCGCGTCGGTGAGGATGGCACGGGCGATGGCCACGCGCTGGCGCTGACCGCCCGAAAGCTTAACGCCGCGCTCGCCCACCATGGTGTCAAAGCCCCGGGGCAGGCGGTCGATAAACTCCAGGGCATTGGCCAAGCGGGCCGCCTCGCGGATCTGTTCGTCGGTGGCGTCGGGGCGGCCGTAGGCGATGTTCTCGCGAATGGAGCGGTGAAACAGCAGCGCCTCCTGCGGCACGTAGGCAACCTGACGGCGCAGGCTCTGCTGCGTGCAGCGCGAGACATCCTGACCGTCCACGAGTACGCGACCGCCCTGTACGTCGTCCAGGCGCAGCAGCAACTTGGTGAGCGTCGTCTTGCCCGAGCCCGATTTGCCCACCAAGCCCACGCGCTGGCCCGCCGCCACATGAAGTGTCAGGTCGTCGAACACGCTCTCGCCCGCCGCGGCGTCACGGTATGCAAAGCTCAGGTGCTCAAAATCAATCGCGCCCTCACCAACCTTGAGCTCGGGAGCGTTCTCGTCGTCTGCCACCAGACGCGGCTCGTCCAGCACGCGCGTCATCTCGGCCGCATCGCCCAGCGCGCGGTTGATGCGCTGCATCATGGAGCTTACGTAGTTCAGACGCATGGTGAGGTTGTACGTATAGGTAAAGATCATGACAAGCGAGCCGGCCGAGATGCCAAACCACGCGTTGCCGCCCGCCACAAACACACTCACCACGGCCATGGTGATGACGATAAGGCCCGAGGTCGTAAAGTTGCGCTGCATCATGGCGTGCATCGAAACCGTCTCGGCGTCGCGCGCGGCGCGGTCGGCAGCATCGAACAGGTCGCGCTCAAAGTCTTCGCGCCCACAGGTCTTGACGGCCAGGATGTTCGTGACCGCGTCGGACAACACGCCCGACAGTTTGTTCTGCGCGGCGGACGTCGCGGCCGAAAGCGGCATGATGCGCTTATACATAAGCCAGACAAACGCAATGTAGACGACCATAATGCCCACCAGGATCACGGTAAACGTCGGTACCACCGGAGCGAGCGCCGCCACCGTGCAGACAACCGAGGTGACAGTGGGGATGAGCGAATACACCGTCACGTCCACCAACCCCGTGTAGCCGCTCATAAAACGGCTCGTCTGGCTCACAAGCGATCCGCCAAAACGGCTGGTGTGGAATGTCATGGATTGATTGGAGAGCGTGTCGAAGCACAGGCGCGCCAAGTGATAGTTGCCCGCAATCTCGAGCTTGTAGACGGTGTAGTCCTGCAGCTTGGAGAGGATTTGGCCCACTAGGTTAACGAGCACAAGCGCCAGAATGTAGGGGCCAAAGACCTCAAACACCCGGTCGCCCGCCACGGGGCCGGCCTGGACGCGGTCGACGATAAGCGCCATCACGTAGGTGTTGGCAAACGTGAGCAAAAAGATGTAGCCCGCCGACGAGAGCACCGAGAGAAAGACGATCAGCGGCTGCGTGCGCGTGACGTCCCAAAAACGCTGTAGCGTGCGGCGCACGGTTGAGCGTTTGAGCGGACTGGTGCTTCTCTGTGACATGGGCTTCCTTTCACATCTGGCGGGGCTAAACGTCATTGTTGCATACTAAAGCGCACTTCAGGCAAGCACGATGCGAAAAGCAGCGGGGTGCCCGCGTTTGCGCCGGCGCCCCACCGTCTTGTTGTAATTATTCCTCGTCTTCTTGGTCTGTGAGAAGGCCCGCGGGCGTGAGTCCCAAGATCTCATCAGCTTGGTCGGCGTCTTCCAGCGCGTCGATGTCCTTGAGCTTGCGCTCCATGACGTTGGTGCGCGTGGTGATGATGCCCTCGACCGTCTTTCCCGCGGTCTCGATTTGCTGCTGGGCGCGGCGCAGCGCCGCCTGATAGCGCGGCAGCTCGGCCTTGACGGCAGAAAGCACGCGCAGCACGTCATCGGTGCGTTTTTGCAGCCTAAACGTTTGGTAGCTCATCTGCAGGCTGTTGAGGATAGCCGCCATGGTGCTAGGGCCGGCAACGTTGACGTGATAGTCGCGGCCCAGGGTCTCGATAAGTCCCGGACGACTGACAACCTCGGCATACAGCCCCTCAAACGGCACGAACATAATGCCAAAGTTGGTCGTTGCCGGCACACTCAGGTACTTTTCGCAGATGTCCTTGGCCTCGCGCTTGACCATGGCGTCGAGCGTCTTACGCGCAGCGGCGACGGCCTCAGCGTCACCCGACTCCTGGGCGTCGAGCAGATGCTCATATGCGTCACCCGGGAATTTGGAGTCGATCGGCAGCAGCACGGGATCGCCCTCGTCTACCGGCAGCTTGACGGCAAACTCAACGCGCTCCGAGGCGCCGGGCTTGGTGGCGACGTTTTCCAGATACTGGTCGGGCGTAAGGATGTCCGCCAGGATTGCACCCAGCTGTACCTCGCCCAAAATGCCACGCGCCTTTACGTTGCCCAGCACGCGCTTAAGGTCGCCCACGCCGGTGGCGATGGACTGCATGTCGCCCAGGCCCTTGTATACGGCCTCGAGCTGGTCGCTCACCTGCTTAAACGATGCCGACAGGCGATCGTTGAGCGTGCGGGAGAGTTTCTCGTCCACCGTCGCGCGCATCTGATCGAGTTGCACGTTGTTGTCTTTGCGGATAGCACCCAGCTGGGCATCGACCGTCTCGCGCACCTTGTCCAGGCGGTGCTCGATGCCCTCGCGGCTGGCACCGAGTTGTTGGGCCGTCTCGCGGCGCAGGTCATCCATCCGGTCACCAGCTTGCGAAAACTCGTGTGCGATGTTCAGGTAACGTTGCTGCTCCACGGCCGCATCTGTCGTCTGCTGCTGCGCGATGGCATTGGCCGTGCGGCGGGTTTCTGCCAGCGCGACGTTCAGGGCATCGAGCGCGTTGTTGGCCTGCTCGAGTGCCGCCATCGCCTCCGCACCGCCATCGCTGCGCTCTCGCAGCTCGGCGCGAAGGCCCTTGAGCTGCAGGGCGCAAGCCACAGCCACTCCTACCGCTACCAAGGCGATCACGACCAGCACAATATCAACAGCAGACATAGACTCCGCCCAACAAACCCAATCGATCATCAAACAAAACCGCGATCAATCTTACCCCGCCACACGCACCGGGCGCCCGGCCCCTTCTTGGGCGCCCCTCTCCTCCGCATATTCCATAATGCGGCGCGCCGTCTCCCTGCTCACCTTTGAGTCATCGCCGGCTAAGTATGCGTACACGTTTCCCTTATTCAGATTCAAATCGCGGCAGAGACCGTAGCGCGTTACGCCCGATTCCCCTAGCGCTCCCAACGTTCTTTTTCGCATCAGAGCGTTGATCCTTCTGTCCGCCACTGGCTTTTCCTTCACCGCTCTATACGCACGCCAAACGTTGGCATAACGATTAGGGAGTTTGTCCTCGGCGCATAGAGATGCCAGGCTACCCGTTTGGGCGTACAAGGACAAAACGCCTCGGTAACCCTCTTCCATCCACGAACCCTCGGATAAGCCCAGAACGTATTCGGCTTTACCCTGCGCCAAAGCGAGCAAAAACAGGGGCTCCGCCACGCGCGGCGCAACCGTCGTCGCCTGCTTAACCAGTTTTCTAAAACTGAGCGACTGCTGTCCGGATAGCTCTCGGCAATAGCCTTTTAAGAATCCCTCAAAGGTCAGATTCAACCGAGCACCTCCTTTTTGTATTGCCTGTATGCGCAGACCATCTCTTGATAACTCCGCTCCGAAGGCGACGACGCCAGCGCCTCGCCCTCGTCGAATATAAGCCGTTCGAGCAGTCCCCAATCAAGTCGGTCGACGAATGCCTGGCTATGAAGATCGACGATGTCGTTCGGACGGTAGGCATAGAGCTTCATTACCGCTAGGTCTTCCAAGGATGGCGTAAAGTACCTGATAAAACGCGCCCCAATATCCAAGGGAATCAAACGATCTTCGTAATTGAATGGCATCTGATTACAATATGCCGCCGCCATACCATTCACCTCGGAATATCGAGCTATGATCTCGCGGAGGCACCTGTCTGCCTCAAACACATCAATGTCATGTGTAACCGACCGATTCGTCACATCGTTAAGCATGAAGGCGCTCCCTCCCACCAATACAACGCTCGGCCTATCGTCTCTTGGACCTATTTCCAGCTCCGCCTCTTCGTCAATACCCAAAAGAGTCTGCTCTAAATCCTGCTTATGCATAGCAAATCCTATTATTAATCATCATCAATAATACTATTCAGTCGCACGACAGGACCCACAGGATGCAAGAATTCTACTCGTGGCGATAATCCCTGCACCCTAGAAGTCCTAATGTGACAAACGCTAACTCTCCCAGCCGGCGCGGATGGTTGTTACGATATCGCCCAGGCGCTGGCCGAGAGCTGTCAAATGTTGGAGCACTTCGCT
>NZ_JBNPLM010000008.1:0-72416 GCF_050313495.1 Collinsella sp. SGI.178
GGGGCTTCCGACATGTCCGAGGACGTTCTGAGAGATAGGCCCTTTTCCGTTTCCGGACGGCCCGGTGGGATCAGAGTACCCTTGCTGTTACTCTGCTTTGCCCACAGAGTTGAGGTTGGTCATGCGGATCTTAACCAGCTCGGTGATCTCACGCATGCCCTCCTTGGCCGGCTTCTTGGGATCGAAGCAGGCGGGGTTCTCGGCCATGTAGGCCATGAAGCCCTTGGTGTAGGCCTGACGCAGCTCGGTAGCGTAGTTAACCTTGCAGATGCCGTTCTTCACAGCCTCGGCAACCTGCTCATCGGGCACACCGGAAGTGCCGTGCAGAACCAGCGGCACATCGACGGCGTCGCGGATGGCCTTGACCACGGACTGCTCGATGTGCGGATCGCTCGTGTACACGCCGTGGCTGGTGCCAACGCCAATGGCCAGCGAGGTGCAGCCGGTGCGCTCGACGAACTCCTTGGCCTCGGCAGGATCGGTGTAGGGGCTCTCGCCCTCAACCGCGGGACCGTCGTCCTCCTTGCCGCCAACCTTGCCGAGCTCGGCCTCGACGGGCACGCCCATGGCGCGGCCAGCGTCGGCGACGGACTTGGTCAGGGCAATGTTGTCCTCAAAGGACTCGTGCGAGCCGTCGATCATGACGGAGGTGTAGCCCGTGCGGAAAGCCTGCATGCAGCGGTCATAGCCATCGCCGTGATCGAGGTGCAGAGCAACGGGCACGGAAGCGCGCTCGGCAGCGGCCTTCACCATGCCGTAGAAGTAGTCCAGACCAGCGGTCTTAATGGTGCCCGGGGTGGTCTGCATGATGACGGGGGACTTGGTCTCCTCGGCAGCGGCCAGAACGGCCATAACAAACTCGAGGTTCTCGACGTTGAACGCGCCGACGGCGTAGTGGCCGGCCTGAGCGTCCTTGAGCATCTTTTCGGTGGTAACAAGTGCCATGAGCGTTTGCTCCTCTCCCTCGCCCGCATCTGGACATCGGGCGTAGTTGTTCACAAGGCGTTTTACCTTGCGTTTTACTGCGCTCATTGTATGAAATTCAGCGGCTTTGCACGTGCGAGATATTGAGTCCGTGCAGGCCAATACAGTCGTTTTTGAAAAGTAAACGGAAGGAATCGGAACCGAGTGGGCGTGTTCGATATTGAATTTTGAGCGTTTAGCGTCTTTCTTTTATAGAAAAGATAAGTAATCGAAAGGTGTTTTCTTACTCAAAAAGAAAATGAACGAAAATAGAGTCAACACAATTCCTGCAAATTTAGCCGAGAATGGAGCAAACATGGCCCAAGCTACCAACCGTGCTTTTGCTGACGAGCGCCGTACCGCCATTATGGAAATACTCGAGCATAACGCCTCGGTGCAGGTAGCAGAAATCGCCCAGACCTTTGGCGTGTCCTCCGTCACCGCCCGCGCCGACCTGGACGCGCTCGCCGAAGCAGGCAAGCTGCGTCGCACACATGGTGGTGCCGTATCGCTCCACAAACGCCTGACCGTCTCCACGCAAGATCGCCGCATCAATGTCAACGTCGCCGCCAAGCAGGCCATCGCGCAAAGCGCCATCGAGCTCGTTAATGACGGCGACACGCTGCTCGTCGACTCGGGCACCACGGCGCTCGAATTCGTCCGGCTCCTCGATCAGCGCGACGGCATCACCGTTATCACGGCCGACATTACCATCGCCGATTATATTGACGAGAGCATGCCCTCGGTCGATGTCGTCATGCTGGGCGGGGCACTGCGCAAAGGTCATCGCTATCTGTACGGCCCACTTACCATGCAGGCGCTCCAAATGGTCCACGCCGACCTTGCCGTCATGTGTCCTGGCGCTTTTGTTCCCGGCTGCGGCTTTACGACCGACTTTCCGCAGATGGCCGAGACCAAAGCGGCTATGGTCGGTGCCGCCCGTCAAAGCGTCGCCCTCATGGACGCCAGTAAGGTCAACGGACGCGGCATGTACCGTTTTGCCGAGCTTGCCGACGTCGACATCATCGTGATGGACAGCGACCCCGACGCCGCCGTCGCCACCTCAATCGCCGAGGCCGCCGACAACGCACGTCCAGCCCTCATCATCGCCGGCGCTTAAACAAAAACCACCACAAAGGGCCTGTCCCTTTGTGGTGGTTTTGCCCGTTAAAAGCGAAATATCGCTACTTGGAAAGCTCGTCGGCGAGGGCCTCGATCTGGGCGCGCGATGTGTCGTTGAGCGAGCCCAGGACAGTCACCTTGTTCTGCGCCAGGGTGATGTCCTTCATGCCCTCGAGCTCCTTGGTCATAACCTTGGCAGCGGCGGGCGTCCAGGAACCGGCCTCGACGAGCGCCACGGTGCGGTTCTGGTAGGCATGCTCGGCGAGCGTGTGGATAAAGGTGCTCATGAACGGGAAGATCTCGCCCTGATAGGTGATGGAGGCGAGCACCAGGCGGTCATAGCGGAACGCATCCTCAACGGCCTCGGCCATGTCGTCGCGAGCCAGGTCAAAGACGGAAACCTTCTGGCCGCGAGCCTCGAGCGCTGCGGCGAGCTCCTCGACGGCAGCCTTCAGATGTCCATACACGCTCGCATAGGCAATCGTGATGCCCTCGTCCTCGGGCTGATAGCTCGACCAGGTGTTGTAGGTGTCGAGGTAATAGCCCAGATTCTCGGTAAGGACAGGACCGTGGAGCGGGCAGATGATCTGAATATCCAGATCGGCAGCCTTTTTGAGCACGGCCTGCACAAACTTGCCGAACTTACCGACGATGCCAAAGTAGTAGCGGCGAGCCTCACAAGCCCAGCCCTCGGGATCCTCGATGTCGTTGGCGCCAAACTTGCCAAAGCCGTCGGCGCTAAAGAGCACCTTGTCGGTGGCCTCATAGGAGAAGAGTACCTCGGGCCAGTGAACGTTGGGGGCGCCGATAAAGGTCAGGCTGTGGCCGCCCAGGTCGAGCACATCGCCCTCTTTGACAACCATTTTGCGCTCGGGGAAGTCGGTGCCAAAGTAGTTGACCATCATGCGGAAAGCACCCATGCTGGCCACAATCTGCGCCTGGGGATAGCGCTCCATAAAGGCGGCGATACCGGCGGAGTGATCAGGCTCCATATGATGGATGACCAGGTAGTCGGGCGTACGGCCATCGAGCGCGGCCTCGAGGTTGCCGAGCCACTCGTCGACAAAACCACCGTCGACCGAATCGGCGACAGCGATCTTTTCGCCCAAGATAACGTAGCTGTTGTATGCCATACCGTTCTCGGACACATCGTACTGGCCCTCGAACAGGTCAATGTCGTGGTCGTCGACGCCAATGTAGCGGATATCCTTGGTGATCTCCATCAGACAAAGCCTCCTAGATAGACAAAATAACTTGTCTATCATAGCACTTGGCAGCATTCCAACTGTTATCTGCCGGCATCCTTACCGATTGTTATTGAAATACGATAAATCGTCGTTTACCTGCGCAAACTATGAGCGTGGCATCGCCGTGCTATGTCGAATAATGAGCTGGCCGGGAATACGGATAGCAACGGTTTTGCCCGCCGTACCCGCCTCGGGAACCGCGTGCTCAAACACCTCGCGTCCACGCTGATGTAAATCGAATCGAACGGTCGTGAGCTCGTTATGCGCGACAAAGTCGTCGAGCGAATCGTCGACGCCCACCACGCTTACGTCCTCGGGCACGCGCAGGCCGCTATCACGCAGCGCGGCAATCGCGCCATTTGCCATCTGATCGTTTGCCGCATAGATCGCCGTCATGGTGCGATCGTGCTCGGCCAGGTACCTGCCGGCCTCGTAGCCGCTGTTGGCAGACCAGTCGCCCTCGAGCGGCGCCTGCGGCTTAATGTGCTTATGCTCGAGCGCATCCTGCCAGCCGGCGCGACGAAATTGCTCGTCGACCGAGAACGACGGGCCGCCAATATAGCGAATTTGCTCGTGCCCCAGCTCAAACAGATGATCCATAAGCAAGAGCGAGCAGCCGTAATGGTCGGAGTCGACCGTGGTCACCCGCGGGTGCGCGTACATGGTAACAATAACCGTGCCAATGCCCGGCAGCGGATCAAACGTCTCAAAATCGGGCGCCATGCGGCTCATGCCGATGATGATGCCGTCCACCGGCAGCGCAGCCATACGACGCGTGGCCTCGGCAAGCGAAAACTCCTCGGTCTTGGACATCTCGACCAGTGTGATGGCGCAATTATGCTCGCGAGCAGCGCTGGCGATGCCGTCGATCATTGAGAGGTTGCCAAACTTGGTGACATCGTTGACGCACAGACCGACCGAATGGTAACGGCCGTCGCGCAGCGAGCGGCCGGCATAACTCGGACGAAAACCGAGCTCTTGCATAGCGGCCTGCACGCGCTGGCGCGTCTGCTCGTTAACGTTGGGCAAGCCGTTGGCGACGCGCGAAACCGTCTGCTGCGAAACACCGGCAGCGCGGGCGACGTCGGCCATGGAGACCGGACGCGTACCTGTATCGTTGGACGAGTGCCTTGCCACAGGATCACCTTCACCCTTGCGAGATCTGAATAGCGTGCATGCCGGCCCGGGCAGAAATATATCCCGCTCCGAGGCCCGCTATCGTCGGACGCATGTTAACGTACTCTACTTTTTCTATCTGTATCTCTTCTGCTTTATAAGTCCATACGGCAGTACCGTTCACAGCTGTATTTCTACCGACTACCGGATTCTCAAAAAGTGGCAAGCGTTGTGTTATGAGTACGTTAACATAGCGCGTAACGTGCGGCATCGTGAACACTTGGTTCATGCCGCTTCAAGTTGTTAACGTACTCATAACGACGCAAAACTCACCCGTGCGCGCCAAGGAAAGGACTCCCATGACCACCCCCGACGAAAAGACACTCACCATGCTCACCAAGCTGTTTGAGGAGGAGTTTGGACCCATCGGCGACCGCCAGGTGCTCTACGTGCACGCGCCCGGGCGTTCTGAGATCAGCGGCAATCACACCGATCACGAGGGCGGCCATGTTATCGCCGGCTCGCTCGATGTCGCCGTTGACGGTATCGCCGTGGCAACTGACTCCAACAAGATCCGCGTCGCCGACGAGGGCTATCCTACCTTTGCGGTCACGCTCGACACGCTGGATATTCAAGAGTCCGAGAAGGGCACGTCCGCTAGCCTCGTCCGCGGCATGGCCCATGAGATTGCAGCTCTGGGCGTTGAGCCCCAGGGTTTCGACTTCGCCTTCACCTGCTCCGTCCCCTCGGGCGGCGGTCTTTCCAGCTCTGCCGCCGTCGAGGCGGCGTACGGTCGTGCCATGGAGACGCTCTGGGGCGCGCCCGCCATCGAGCCCGTCGCGCTAGCCCAGATGAGCCAGCGCACCGAGAACAACTATTACGGCAAGCCCTGCGGTCTGATGGACCAGGCCGCCGTTTGCTTGGGCGGCCTCGCCTACATGGACTTTGAGGACCAGGCTCAGCCTAAAACCCAGAAGCTCGAACTCAACTTTGAGGATCACGGCTATGCGCTCGTGCTCGTTAAGGTTGGCGCCGACCATGTGGCAGCTACCGACGACTACGCCGCCGTTCCGCGCGAGATGCAGGACGTCGCCGCCGAGTTTGGCAAGACACGCCTGTGCGAGGTAAACGTGGCGGATTTTGACGCCAAGCTCCCTGAGCTACGCGCCAAGCTGGGCGACCGTGCCTGCTTGCGCGCCGTTCACTACTGGTACGAGAACGGCCTGGTCGATAAGCGCTGGGCAGCCCTTAGCGCCGGCGAAATCGACCAGTTCCTGGTCCTGACGCGCGAGTCCGGTGCCAGCTCCGCCATGTACCTGCAGAATGTCGTTGCCAAGCTGGGCTCCGAGCAGCCCTCGATGTATGCCCTAGCACTGGCTGAGCATGTGCTTGACGGCCGCGGCGCCGTCCGCATCCACGGCGGCGGCTTTGGTGGCACTATCCAGGCCTTCGTGCCGCTCGACCTGGTCGACACCTTCATCACCAAGATGAACGGCTGGCTGGGCGAGGGCTCTGCCCGCCACTACGCAATTTCTGACAAGGGGGCTTACGCGGCATGGCTGTAATGACTGATGTGCGCGAGGCCGCACAGGGCCTGATTGAGTATGCCATCCATCGATCCATGATCGGACAGGATGACCGCATCTGGGCCTACAACACCATTCTCGAGTGCATCGGCGCCACGGGTCCTGCGCTCGACATGGCTTGGGCGATGCAGAACGAGAAGCTCTCGCTCTTGCACCCCGATACGCTCCCCAATTTTGACCTGGAGGGCACGCTTGCCGCGCTTTCCGAGGACGCCGTTGCCAACGGCGCTGCCGAGGACACGGCGTCGGGCCGCGACCGCATCGCCATGCGCATCATGGGCGCGCTCATGCCGAGGCCTTCGGTTGTAAACGAGGAGTTCAACGGACGCATGGGCGTCAACGAGCCCCGCGCCGCGACCGACTGGTTCTATGGTCTGTGCTGTGACGCCGGTTACGTGCGCCGCGCCGCCATCGCGCGCAATATCAAATGGAGCACCCCCACCAACTGGGGCGACCTGGAAATCACCATTAACCTGTCGAAGCCCGAGAAGGACCCGCGCGACATTGCCGCGGCCGGCGCCGCAAAGAACACGGGCGAGAAGTATCCCGCCTGTCAACTGTGCATCGAGAACGAGGGCTACCCTGGACGCTCCGCCGCAGCCGACGGCGGCGCCCATCCCGCTCGCCAGAACCTGCGCGTTATCCCCATCCAGCTCAACGGCGAGCGCTGGGGCTTCCAGTACAGCCCGTACGCGTACTTTAACGAGCACTGCATTGCTATGAGCTCCGAGCATCGCCCGATGCACGTCGACCGTAAGGGACTGACCTGCCTGCTCGATTTTGTGGACCTGTTCCCGCACTACTTTATTGGCTCCAACGCCGACCTGCCCATCGTGGGCGGCTCGATTCTGTCGCACGACCACTTCCAGGGCGGCGCGCACGAGTTCCCCATGATGCATGCCGCCGAGGTCTCGCAGTTTAACGTGCCCGGCTTTGACCAGGTCAGCGGCACCGTGTTGCAGTGGCCGCTCTCGGTGCTGCGCCTGCGCTCGCATGACCGCGCTCAGCTGCTCGACGCTGCCGAGAAGATTATCCTCGCCTGGCGCGAGTGGACCGATGAGTCTGTGGGCATCATCGCACACACGGCCGACGGCGTGGCGCACAACACCGTGACGCCCGTCATCCGCCGCGTCGACTCTCGCGGAAATGCCGGCGGCGAGATTTACGAGGCCTACCTGGCGCTTCGCTGCAACATCACGACCGATGAGCATCCGCTGGGCGTGTTCCACCCGCATGCCGAGTACCACCACATTAAGAAGGAGAACATCGGCCTGATCGAGGTCATGGGCCTGGCCATTCTGCCGCCGCGCTTGGTTCCCGAGCTCGGCGCTGTCCGCGAGCACTTGCTGGCAGCCAAGGCCGATGTCAGTTACGACCTTGCCGGCGCGCTCGAGGGCGATGATCTTTGTCGCAGCCATGCCGCGTGGGCCGAGGACGTCTTTGCTCGCCGCGCCGACGAGCTTACGGCCGACAACGCCATCGACATCCTGCATGAGGAGGTCGGCATGGTGTTTGGCCACGTGCTCGACAACGCCGGCGTCTTTAAATGGGACGAAGCCGGTCGCGCCGCCCAGCAGCGCTTTATCAACTCGCTGTAATGATCCCTCTGGGACGGAGGAAAACGGATCATTTCGTCTTCAAGACAACGGCGCCCGCCGGCAACATCGCCGGCGGGCGCCGTTTTTGGTGCAAGGGCAGCTAATTTGGGACGGGGCTATTTTGACTACTTTGCATCTAGAAGTAGTCAAAATAGCCCCGTCCCAAATTAGCTGCCTCTCATGAGAGTGGAAAATCTCCCACTCTAAGCCCGCTTGCGAGCCCAAAATGGGAGATTATCCACTCTCGTTTTGTTCGGTACGCCGTAACTCTAAAGTTCGGTTACCTCTACGCTGTTGTAGACCTCGTCCCAGCGGTCCATGACCAGGTGGCCGGTCTTGGGATCCATGGCGTTGAGCTTGCCGCAGGTATTGGCGGTCTTGAGCACCGTGACGTCGTCGGCACCAGCAGCAATGGCATGCGCAAAACCGGCGATGGTCGAGTCACCGGAACCCGTCGCGTTCACAGCCGCAATCGCGGGCGTCTTGGCGCGGAACGCGCGGCCCTCATGGAAGCCCACCGAACCGGCAGCGCCCATCGAAACGACGACCCAGGGAATACCGGCAAAACGGTCATCGGCGGCGAGCGCCTCGCGCAGGGCATCGACATCATCGGTCGTAAAGGACGTACCCAGCAGGCCGTTAATCTCGGTCAGGTTGGGCTTTACGAGCTCGGGCTTAGCTTCGGACTCCAGCGCGGCCTCCAGCGATGCACCCGAGGTGTCGAGTAGCACCTTGGCGCCCGCCTCCTCGGCGATCTTGACGAGCTCGGCATAGTAGCCGGCATCGACGCCGCGCGGCAGCGAGCCCGAAAGCGTCACAACGTCCGCCTTCGCTGCAAGCTCGGCGAACTTGGCCGTAAAGGCCTCGAGCTCGGCCGGGGCGATCTGCGGGCCGCTCTCCAAAAGCTCGGTCTGATTACCCTCGTGCAGAATATTCAGGCAAATGCGCGTCTCGCCGGCAATGGGCACAAAGTCGTTCTTGACGCCGTCGGCATCCATGAGCTCGGCCATATAGGCACCCATGTGACCGCCAAGCAGGCCAGTCGCGAGCACATCGTCGCCCAACTGCAGCAGCACACGGCTCACGTTGAGGCCCTTGCCGCCAGCGGTCTTTTCGGGCGTCACGCGGTTAACATCGTCGATGACCAGCTTATCGAGCTGATAGCGCGTATCAATCGACGGGTTCATGGTAACAGTCAGAATCATATTGAACTCCTGTTTCCGGGGCACGACACGCGCGACCCCAAACATACGATAGCTCGTTAAAGGATCTCGATCTCAAAGCCGCGGGTGACGGTCTCCCCCGGCTTGGCCACCAGGCAGCCGCGCTTGTGCTCCAGAATATCGTCCTCGTCGGAGCAGGTGGACAGGCCGCCCCACGGTTCCACGGCCACAAAGTCACCCTCGGGCTTGCTCCACACAATCAGGTACGGCATATCGGGGAACGTCAGGCGCACGCCCTTGTCCTCGGTCTTCTTGGTCAGCGTAACCACGCGGCTCTCGAGCACGTCAAAGATGGTCTCCGCGAAGTCAAAGAGTTCGTGGGTCAGCGGCAGGTCATGGCCAACCATCGGGTTCTTGCTGCGATGCTCAACATCAATCAGGCCCGTCGAGGGAACGGCAGTGCAGAGGTCGGTGGCCTCACGCTGCTCAAAACGAAGCTCGTAGTCGTCATAGGACTCGCCCTCGTCGAGCGGGCACTTAAAGCCGGGGTGACCGCCCACAAAGAACGGCATGTCCTCGGTGCCCTCATTGGTCACCTCGTACGACACGGCAACCTTTTCCGAATCGATCGTGTAACGAGCAACGATCTTAAACGGATACGGGTACTGCTCGAGCAACTCGGCATGGTCGGCAGAGCTTAAGCTCAGCGCAACCATGCTGTCGCTCTGTTCCTCGAGCTTCCACTCCTGCTTGCGCGCAAAGCCGTGGCGGGCGAGCTTTACCTCGCGGCCGCCCATGGTCATTGCGTGGCCGTCACGAAGGCCACCGCAGATCGGGAAGCAAATGGGGGCCTGGCCCGACCAGACTGCCGGATCACCCTGCCACAGGTACTCACGGCCGTTGGCCGCAATAGAAGTGAACGACCCGCCCGCCGTGCTCAGTGCCACGCGGATAGAACCGTTATCAAGAACAAACTCCATAGGAGCCTTCCCTTTCTTACGACAGCCCACCAAGTCAATAGGGCTGATAGAAAACCGGCCCGCGCCCCATCACAGAAACGCGAGCCGTCAATTAAAAAGCTGCAGAATGCCGGGTCCGTCAATAACGAAGCACACAAGTCAAGCCAAGCAAACGTGTTATCGGAGCAGCTTACTGAACCAGAAAGCTTCGCAACAACAGCGGTAACCCTGCAGGTACCCCCAACGTCAGCGAGCGGCGCTCAGGTGCCCCAGGTCGCCGCGAAAGAGGAGCGACGCGTACTTCATGTACGCGAGCGACGGTTTGAGCGACGAGATGGGGTGCCTGAACGCCGCGCAGCGTCGACCCGTTACGCGGTTTGGTAAAACCGCGTAACCCAATTAGTCGTGGTATTCGCCGCGGTCCCACTTCTCCAGGAACTCGTCAAAGAAGTGCGGGTCAGTCTGAGCCTCGGCGTCGGCCTTATTGCAAGCATCGATCTTGGCGATCAGGGCATCGTGCTCGGGGGTCTTCTCGTAAGGCTCCTCCAGGAAGGCAAGCATGATGTCGGCCATCAGGAACTCGCCGGTGATCTTGCCACCAAAGCCCACGATGTTGGCGTTGAGCTCACGACGGGCATACAGGGCAGAGGTCATGTCGCGAACCAGGGCGCAGCGGGCGCCGGGAACCTTGTTGACGGCGTTGGTGATGCCGATGCCGGTGCCGCACAGGGCCACGCCAAAGTCGGCCTTGCCGCTGGCAACAGCCTCGCCCACGGCCTTGCCGTAGATGGGATAGTGCGTACGGGTGTGGTTGTAGGTGCCGCAGTCGAGCACCTTGTAGCCAGCCTGCTCCAGGCGGTCGGCCAGATAGATCTTCTCGTCCGTAACGATATGGTCGCAACCGATTGCGATGGTCTTCTTCATCAGAACGTCCTTTCGTCTGAATTCACAAGTTGAGGTAGAAGTTCGAGTTCTCGGTGGCTCTCGTTAGGCCATCTTGTTGAGCATGTCGACACGGATCTGGTGACGGCCGCCGGCGTACTGTGCACGCAGGAACTCGCGGGCGATCTTCTTGGCGACCTCGGTGCCCACAACGCCCGGGCCCATGGTGACCATGCGCGAGCCGTTGTGCTCGCGGGTCATGTAGGCGGAACGCTCGTCGGAAATGTTAGCGACGACCATGCCCTTGATCTTGACGGCGGCCATATAGGAGCCGACACCGTACTTATCGAATGCGAAGCCCTGGGAATCCTTGTGCTCCAGCAGGTCCTTGGCAACGGCGGTAGCGGAATCGACAAAGTCCGCGGCAGGGGTCTCGGAATAGTCGACGACCTCGTGACCATCGGCGATGAGCATCTCCTTGATGGACTCCTTCATCGACATGCCGTCGGCATCGGAAGCGATTACAACCCTCATGACATCCTCCTTGAGAGATACGCAGGTGCGTTGTTTCTGTTTGGAAGTGTTGAATCTCGTTCAGGTCCGGGCATCTGAATGTGCGATTCTTCACTGTTCATGTTTATTTGAACACATTCGAACAGTAACTGCAACAACTTTTTGTTTATCTTTGTTCTTTTTTGAACAAATACCGTTCACGGATGATTGCTGACCGTTTGGACCGGGCGCGGGCGTAGCGACCATGTGTTCAACAAACAAAAGGGCGGCCGAGAACGTGTCTCGGCCGCCCTTCGGCGGTATTCCCCGGTATATACAGCTGTTTTAGCTACTAGGACTGCCCGCCCTTCTTGGCATGCTTGGACGGAGTGCCCAGAAAGCGGCCCGTCAAATAATTCGTCGGCCCGGAAATATCAATCCCCAGCAGTGTGTGCCCCAGCCACAAAAACGCCGCGAGCACCAGCAATGGGATAACGCACGAGGTCACGATCATCACGATGACACCTTCGATCAGATCGGTCACCTGCTGCACAATCTCATCGGTCATCTGCTTGGCGCCGTTGGTCACCGTCGTGACGAGACCCGAGGCACCGTCGGCAAGCTGTTCAAGCACGTTCTTGGACTCTGCGGACTCAGTCTTTTTCTTGTTTGCTTTGGAGCTATCGCTATCTGCCGCACTCGCAGCGTCAGTCGTCTTTTGCTCGGCCGCCTCGATGCTCACTCGATACGTTTCATCAACCTTCTGCGACACCCATACGCTCGCGGGCACCAACACCATGCTAATGATGGCGACCACCAGCACACGCGTTGCCACGCGACGAATGACCGTGCTCGTGCTCCAGCGTCCGTGAATGCCAAGCGACGCTGCAAAGAGCACCAGCGCAAACGGGATCAGGATGCCCAGGCCAACCGACCACAAAATCGTGAGTAAATATTTCTCTAGGTATAGCACGGCAAGCACGATACCAAGATTACCCGAAAGCTGTGCGAGCTGCTCGGCAACCGGCGTTCCCGTATCGCCCGGCAGCGCAGTGATACCCGCAGATAGGGCGACGCACGAGGTCGTGAGCGCCAATACATTGCCCTTCTTTTGATCGATGACCTCGATGGTAGAGTCCCAAGTCTTGGTATCGGCAAAATGCGGACGAGCCACAAACCCCGACAGCAGCGCCAGTGCCACGAGCGCAACGATGAGGCCAATCTGCAGTTTTTTGTTTGCGCACACGACATCGGATAGGCTGGGCTGCAGCTCGGTCACCGTTGTTTGCTCGGTTATCTGGACAGGACGCCCATGAGCCATCTCGCTCGCGTCTCTCTTTTGAATCGATCCGTTGTCCGGCATTTGGATACCTCCTCATTCCGGCCTGTATTGCGGATGGAAGTATACCCACCCAGCGAAAAACCGAACGGCAAGAGGCGCAACAGACTGCTGCATGACCTGCCCGCCATGAAATGGGCCCATCTACTACGTTTAACTGCCCATCCCCGACCATGCCCCGTGGCGTAAAAACAAAACCACAGGTAGAACGCTTGCAGTTTTTCATGAAACGCAGGTGTGTTCGGGGGTATCGGGTTAAACGTAGTAGATGGTCCAGTTTCGTGGCGACGCTGCCAACCGATCCCCTGGGGACGGAGGAGAACGGATCATTTTGGGCCGTCAGCCCCTATTTCACCGCAACTTGGAGGAGGACAGAAAAAGCCCTGCCGCGGATAGCGGCAGGGCTTTTGGAAGGGAACTTGGTTGTGCGGGCTCGTTAGGCGAGCTTGGCCTCGAGCTCGGCGATGCGCTTGTAGGCATCGATGGTAAAGCGGGCCTGCTTCTCCAAGATCATAGTGGTCATGAGGGTGTCCTGAGCGTGAGCCATGATGAAGGTCATCTCCATCTCGCCGCCGCCGGCCTCCTGCGAAAGCAGCTTGGTCTGCGTGTCGTGGGCGCCGATAAGCGCATCGCTGGCATCCTTGTGCAGCTGTTCGGCCTTCTCAAAGTCACCCTCGCGAGCAGCATCGAGCGCTGCAAGCAGATCGGTCTGGGCGTCACCTGCGTATGCGACAATCTCGAATCCAACCATCGAGATTTCTTCTTTGGTTGCCATATTGCGTTCCTTTCACATATGAACCAATGGAGAGCATCGCGTCCGGGCATACGCGCTGCGTTCTGTATGGCTGAAACATTAACATTCAAACAAAAAAGAACAGCGCAAAACGTAATTTCGAGCTATGAACGGTCACTTTTAACCCGCGAACGGTTTCCAAACCATTTCGAACAATATCAAACATGATTAACGGAAACCCAAACAGGACCGCGCCCTAACGCAAATCGTGCACCGTATCGCCCTCTACGAGCACGCCGGGGATCAGCATGTGCTCCACGCCAGACGCAACTCCCTCGGCGCCGGCGATCTTGTCGACTGCCCACATGCCGACACGCTTGTTGTCAAAGCGCACGGTGGTCAGGCGACGATCGGGCACGATGTCGCCCAGACTATCATCAACCCCCACCACGCTCACGTCCTCGGGCACACGCCTTCCGCGCGACTCGAGTCCGCGAATGCAGCCGTAGGCCATGGCGTCATTGGAGGCATAGATGGCAGTACAGGTCGGATCGTCCGCCAGAGCCTGGCCTGCGGCATATCCACTCTGCGCCGTCCAGTCGCCACGGATGAGTCGCGGCAGCTCAATACCATGCGCGCGCAATGTCTCGCGCCAGCCCTCCTCGCGCTGCATGCCCGAAAGCGAGCGTTCGGGACACGAGATAAAGTGCACGGTCTTGTGCCCCTGCCCCAGCAAGTACTCGACAACCTGGCGCGAGCAATCGAACTGATCGTTATCGACCGTCGAGCACAGCGGGTGCTCCAGCATGGTAACGAGCACCGTCTGCATACCAGGCAGCGGCTCAAAGGTGCCAAAGTCCGCCGGCATGCGATTCATGATCACGACCATGCCGTCTACCGGCAGTGCGCTCATGCGCGACGATGCGCTCTCGAGGGTATACGGATGTCCGTCTACTTTAGTGAGGGTAATGGCGTAGCCGTGCTTATCGGCGGCGGCGGCAAAGCCCTCCATACGGTCGAGGTTGCCGGTACCGGTAATGTTGAACATGGCGACGCCGACGGTCTTAAACTTGCCGCGGCGCAGCGATCGACCGGCAAAATTGGGGCGATACCCCAGCTCGCGCATGGCGGCACGCACGCGCTCCTTGGTCTCGGGGCGCACGCTGGGCGAATCGTGGACGGTGCGCGAGACCGTCTGTTCTGAGACGCCCGCGAGGCGCGCCACATCCTTAACGGAAACCGATTTTTTAACAGCGGCCATAGGTCGATCTTTCTATGTCAACGATGCCATTGGTGGCACCCTACGCAGTCAAATGAAACGTCTTCAAGTATATCTAACGCCTCACCCACCATACGCTCACCACCCAAAACCTACCGTTCACCGACATTTTTGCTTCCCCGAACGGCTTTTATCGCCCAAATGTTAACGTTGCCATTGTGCAAACACAGAGCCACCGGGCGGCTCAAACGTTTACGCGCAAGAAATCGACGGTCCGCAGGCACAGGGGCCATCGGTTCGCATCTTATTTTGTGTCACAAAATGGCAACGTCAGCATTTTGGCAACCAAACGTCAAAAGCTACCATCGTTGCTAACCCACCGACTCTTAGGAGCTTTGCATGGAGCAACTCATCGCCACCATCGAAAAGGGCCAGCCCTTTTTCAACGCGATCGCCCGCAACAAGTACCTCAAGGCGATCCGCGACGGTTTTATCTCCGTCATCCCCATCATCATCTTCTCGTCCATCTTCTGCCTGGTAGCCTCGGTCCCCAACATCTGGGGTTTCTACTGGCCCGATGACATCAACAACGCCCTGTGGAAGTGCTACAACTACTCCATGGGCATCCTGGCCATCGCCTGCGCCGCTACCACGGCCAAGCATTTCGCCGACGCCCAGAACCGCGATCTGCCCAAGAATAACCAGATCAACTTTATCTCGTGCATGTGCGCGGCCATCATCGGCTTCTTGCTCCTTTCGAGCGACACCATCGCCACGGATGCCGCCAGTGGCTTCAACACCACCTACCTTGGTTCCAAGGGCCTACTGACCGCCTTCATCGCTGCGTTTGTGACCGGCATCATCTACAAGTTCTTTATCAAGCGCAACATCACCGTCAAGATGCCCGAGCAGGTTCCGCCCAACATCTCGCAGACCTTTAAGGACATCATCCCCTTCTCCGTCTGCATCACCGTCTTTTGGGTCTTTGACATCGTCTTCCGCGCTGCCTTTGGCTTCTGCTTTGCCCAGGGCGTCATCCAGGTGTTCCAGCCCCTGTTCACCGCTGCCGACGGCTACATCGGCCTTGCTGTGATTTACGGCGCCATGAGCCTGTTCTGGTTCGTGGGCGTCCACGGCCCCTCGATCGTCGAGCCCGCCATCGCCGCCGCCCTCGTTGCCAACATGACCGACAACCTGGCTGCGTTCCAGGCCGGCCAGCACGCTTCCGCTGTCCTGACCCAGGGTGCCCAGTACTTCGTCGTCTGCATGGGCGGCACCGGCGCCACGCTCGTCCTGGTCTTTATGTTCTGCTTCCTGGCCAAGTCCCAGGAGATGCGCGCTGTCGGTAAGGCCGCCATCGTCCCCGTGTGCTTTGCCGTCAACGAGCCGCTGCTGTTCGCCGCGCCTATCGTGCTCAACCCCGTCTTCTTTGTCCCGTTTGTCTTTGCCCCGATCGCCAACATCTGGATCCTCAAGATCTTTATCGACTTCTTGGGCATGAACGGCTTTATGTACACCCTGCCTTGGACCGTCCCCGGCCCCATCGGCACCATCATGGGCCTGGGCTTCCAGCCGCTCGCCTTTGTGATGCTCGCCCTTATCCTGGTCGTCGACTTCGTTCTGTACTATCCGTTCTTCCGTGCCTATGACGCCCAGAAGTGCGCCGAGGAGGCCGAGATTTCCCAGGAGGAGCTCGCCGCCAAGAACGCCGAGAAGGCCGCCAAGCTCAACGATGCCTTCCAGGGCAAGGCCGACGCCAAGAGCGTTGCCGCCGGCGCTGCTGCCGAGGCCGTGGAAGCCGGCGCCCCCGCCGCTTCCGCAGCACCCGCTGCCGAGGCAACGGCCACCAGCGACCTCAACGGCAAACGCGTGCTCGTGCTCTGCCAGGGTGGCGGTACCTCGGGCCTGCTCGCCAACGCGCTGGCCAAGGCCGCCAAGGAGCGCGGCATCAATCTTGAAACCGCTGCCGAGGCCTATGGCAACCACGTGGACATGCTCCCCGACTTCGATCTGGTCGTCCTGGCCCCGCAAGCCGCAAGCTACCTGGCCGACCTGCAGAAGGACTGCGAGCGCGTGGGCAACAAGTGCGTCGCCTGCCGCGGTAAGCAGTACATTGAGCTTTCCCAGAACGGCGATAAGTCTCTCGCCTTCGTAAGCGAGCAACTCTCGAAGTAAGTAACGCACAGGGCCAGCCGATCATCCAAGACCGGCTGGCCCTTCGATTTAGACGATTGGATCATCATGTCCGTTAACCCTGCTAGCGTCACCAACCCGCCTGCGCAGTTTCCCGAGGACTTTGTCTTTGGCGGCGCCACTGCTGCCTACCAGGTAGAGGGCGAGACCCGCACCCACGGTAAAGGCAAGGTTGCCTGGGACGACTTCCTGGAGGCCCAGGGGCGCTTTTCCCCCGATCCCGCTTCGGACTTCTACAACCAGTACCCCGTCGATCTGGAGCTGTGCGAGGAGTTCGGCATCAACGGCATTCGCCTCTCCATTGCCTGGAGCCGCATCTTCCCCAACGGCACCGGCGAGATCAACCCCGAGGGCGTGCAGTTCTACCACGATCTCTTCGCCGAGTGCCACAAGCACCACGTTGAGCCGTTTGTCACGCTGCATCACTTCGACACGCCGCTTGCCCTCTTTGAGAAGGGCGACTTCCTCAACCGCGAGACCATCGATGCCTTTGTGGACTTTGCCACCTTCTGCTTTAAGGAGTACGCTGACCAGGTGACCTACTGGTTCACCTTTAACGAGATTTGGGCCGATGCCTCCAACACCTACATCGAGGGCACCTTCCCCGGCGGCGTCAAGGCGCATCTGGCCGAGGCTTTCCAGTGCGAGCACAACATGATGCTCGCCCACGCCAAGGCCGTACTGGCCTTCCACAACGGCGGTTTTAAGGGCAAAATCGGCGTCATTCAGTCGTTGGAGTTTAAGTATCCGCTCAACGAGAACGACCCCGCCGACATCAAAGCCGCCAACAACGAGCACGTGTTGCAGAACCAGTTCTTGCTCGACGCCACCTTCCGAGGCGACTACGCGCCCGACACCCTCGAGTGCGCCAACCGTCTGGCTGCCGTCTCGGGCGGCACCATCGAGATCCTGGACGAGGACCTCGAGATTATGCGCGAGGCCGCGCTCTACAACGACTACCTGGGCGTCAACAACTACCAGTGCCGCTTCTTGAAGGCTTACGACGGCGAGAACGACCTGCACCACAACGGTACGGGCGAGAAGGGCACCGGCCGCTGGCGCGTTAAGGGTATTGGCGAGCACGTGAACAAGCCTGGCATCCCCACCACCGACTGGGACTGGATCATCTATCCCGAGGGCCTGTTCGATCTGCTCGTCTACATTAAGCAGCGCTACCCCAACTACAAGCAGATCTTCATTACAGAAAACGGCATGGGCTACAAGGACCCCTACAAGGACGGTTTTGTGGACGACCAGCCGCGCATCGACTACATCGAGCAGCACTTGCGCTGGCTGCTCAAGGCCATGGAGGTGGGCGTCAACGTGGGCGGCTACTTCCTGTGGAGTCTGCAGGATCAGTTCTCCTGGACCAATGGTTACAACAAGCGCTATGGCTTCTTCTACGTTGACTTTGAAACCCAGAAGCGCACGCCCAAGGCAAGCGCCTACTGGTACAAGCACGTGGCGCAGACCCGTCGTCTGGACTAGCGGCTGGCGACCAGCGGAATTGCCCCGCTCACATAACCTGTCCCCATTTCTCAGCCGGGGGTGGCACGTCACACGGCGCGCCGCCCCCGGCCTTTTGTTTTTGTTCGGCTGGGGGGCCGTTTGTCTCGATCTGTAACATCTAGCCGAGTTTTTGGTCCCTAGCTGTTACAAATCAAGACAAACCGGGAAGACGGGGCCGAATTGTCTAAATCTGTAACACTAAAACCGGTTTTGGACGTCTGGTTGTTACAGATTGAGATAAACGCACAGGACAATCCTCTCAATCTCGATCTGTAACATCTAGCCGAGTATTTCGGTCCTACCTGTTACAGATTGAGATGAACGAGCTGAGCACGTCTACGCCCGCAGGTCTTTCACGCTGGAACGCTCGATCAGCACGCCCGACACAAGCGTGCGGCTTCTGGAGCTCGGAGCCTCAAGGCCTGCGACGACCTCGTTAAGTGCACGGATGCCCAGCTCGCGGTGGCGAAACTTCACCGACGTCAGAATCGAGTTGGGAATCGTCTTGTAGAGCTCATCGTCGAAGCCGATCACGGACACGTCGTCGGGCACACTGAGCCCTTTGTCACGTAGAGCCATCATAACGCCGTTTGCCATGCAGTCGTTAGCAGCGAGGACCGCCGTGCAATCGGGTTTATCGGCAAGCACAAGGCCCGCGGCATAGCCACTATCCGCATTCCAATCACCTTGCAGAGGCTCGGGCGGCTCAATGCCACGCGTCTCGAGTGCTGCACGCCAACCTTTCATACGGCACTGGCTCGACAGCGACTCTTTTTTACCAGAAACGAAATACACGTTCTTGTGCCCGCGATTTAAGAAGTACTCGCACGCCATGCGCGCACCACCCTCTTGATCGTCACTAACGGTAGAGCAGGTAGGATGTTCCATCGGCGTGATAATCACCGTCTTGAGGTCTTTCGGCGCCTCAAAGGTATCAAAGTCATCGACCATTTGACGCAGGTTGAAGATCATGCCGTCGACGGGAAGCTGCGACATCCTGCGCGCCGCTTCGGCAAGGGTCATCTTCTCCCCCGCCCGCTTTTTGATCATCGTGAGCGCAAAGCCTCGCTCTTCGGCTGCATCGGCGATTCCGTCAATCATGTCCACGGCGCCGCCCGACAAGTGGAACAGCACGACGCCGATGCACCCGTAACGGCCCAACTTGAGTGAACGCGCGGCAAAGTTGGTTCGAAACCCGAGCGCCTCCATTGCGGAATGGACCTTATCGCGTGTCGACTCTCGTACGCTATCGGGCTCGTTAATCACACGCGAAACCGTCTTGAGAGAAACACCCGCGGCAATCGCCACATCGTTCATCGAAACATTCTTCTTGTCCATCGTTGCCACTGCTTCTCCACTCGGTTCTCTATCGCTTGTTTTTTGCGTTCTAGCATACACTACCTGCCCGACTGACAAATCAGCCGTTTATCGGACAATATCGACCGTTCACCCGTAAATCCTTGTTGCTCTTCCAAAAATGTCTTACGTTGTCATTAACGAAATGACAACGTTGTCATTTCGCAATGCCTTCCTTAAGCGGGAAGGTTTCCGGGCAGTCCTGACCATCCATCGACGACCAGTTCCATCCACATGCATCGCGCATCAAGTAACAAAGGAGCTTTATGGACGCCATCGTAAAGATGCTCGAAAAGCATCAGCCGTTCTTTGAGAAGATCTCGAGGAACATCTACCTCCAGGCCATCAAGGACGGATTCCTTGGGTGTATGCCCATTGTCCTCACCTCTTCGATCTTCCTGTTGATCGCCACCCTTCCTGGCGTAGTTGGCATCACGCTGCCCCAGCCGCTCATCGACTGGTGCAATAAGCTGTACAACTTCACCATGGGCGTTATGGGCATCATGGTTGCCGGCACCACCGCCAAGAACTTCACGGCCTCCATGAACCGTCGCATGCCCGCCGGCAAGGTGCTCAACGACGGCTCCACCATGGTGGCCGCCCAGTGCAGCATGCTGCTGCTCGCTGTTACGCAGTTCACCACCAAGTTCGACGGCTCCGAGCTTTCGGTCTTCGATTGCACCAGCATGGGTACGCGCGGTCTGTTCTCGGCCTATATCGCCGCGTTCATTACCGTGTGGGTCTATAAGTTCTGCGTCTCGCGCGATCTGACCATTAAGCTGCCCAAGGAGGTTCCGGGCGCCATCGCTCAGAACTTCCGCGACATCATCCCCTTTGGCGGCGCCGTCATCATCTGCGGCATCATCGATGTCGTCGTGCGCAACCTCATGGGCGTTCCGTTCTCCGAGCTGCTCATCAAACTGCTCTCCCCGCTCTTTACCGCTGCAGAAACCTATCCTGGCCTTATCCTTATCCAGGCAGCCACCGCGTTCTTCTGGTTCATCGGCGTCCACGGCCCCTCGATCGTCCAGCCGGGCATCGACCCCATCCGTCTTGCCAACCAGGCCGAGAACCTGCAGGTTCTGCTGGCCGGTGGTCACCCCGCCCATTCCCTCACCTTCAACATGTCGCTCGTGGGTGAGTTCGGCGGCACCGGCGCCACGTTCATCGTGCCGCTTCTGCTGATTCTCTTTATGAAGTCCAAGCAGCTCAAAGCCGTCGGTAAGGCCTCTATTGTTCCTGTTGCCTTCGCCGTCAACGAACCGCTGCTCTTTGGCGCGCCGATGATCCTCAACCCCTACATGCTCATCCCCTTTGTTGCCGCCGGCTGCGTCAACGTAAGTGTTGCCAAGTTCTTTATCGATAACGTGGGCATGAACGGCTTCTCCTTCGTGGTGCCTTGGGCCACCCCCGCCCCCATCGGCATTTTCATCACCACGAACTTCCAGCTCATCGCCCTGGTATTTGTCGCAATCATCATCTTGTTGGACGCCATCATCTACCTGCCGTTCTTGAAGGCATACGATAAGCTGCTCTGCGACCAGGAGGCCGAGCGCGCCGCCGAGCTGGGTCTTGAGTCCGATGGTGCTGCCACCATCGCCGCCAGCACCTCCGCGCCCGCTGTCGAGCAGGCTACCGCTTCCGTCGAGCCGACCGCCGCTGCCGGCGACAGCGAGCCTGTCGCCGATCAGCCCGAGCCCGCCTCCGACGCATCCGCCAAGAAGGATGTCGACGGCCTGAAAGTCCTCGTCCTGTGCGCCGGCGCTGGCACCTCTGCCATGCTTGCCAACGCCATCAAGGAAGGTGCTGCGCAGACCGGAGAGAACATCGCTTCCTCTGCCGGCGCTTATGGCCAGCACACTGCCATCATGGATCAGTACGACGTTATCGTGCTTGCCCCGCAGGTTCGTAGCTACTACAACGACATGAAGGCCGACACCGATCGCCTGGGCATTAAGCTGCTCGCCCCGCGCGGCAAGGAATATATCGACCTTACCCGCGACCCCGCTGGCGCCATCAAGTGGCTCCGCGAGAACCTCGACTAGCTCCTCCCTCTGTTGGTGCCCGGATCCCCAGTTCGGGCACCTCTCCCTATTCGTACCCCACAGAAAGGATGCCTCATGAACAACCCCATGCAGTTCCCCGACGGCTTTGTGTTTGGCGGCGCCACCGCCGCTTACCAGGTTGAGGGCGAGACCCGCACGCACGGCAAGGGCAAAGTGCCCTGGGACGATTTCCTGGCTGCCCAGGGTCGCTTCTCCCCCGATCCTGCAAGCGACTTCTACAACAAGTACCCGGTCGATATCGACCTGTGCCA
This sequence comes from Collinsella sp. SGI.178, assembly GCF_050313495.1. Taxonomy (NCBI): domain Bacteria; kingdom Bacillati; phylum Actinomycetota; class Coriobacteriia; order Coriobacteriales; family Coriobacteriaceae; genus Collinsella; species Collinsella sp. SGI.178. Next base: position 21,795 of record NZ_JBNPLM010000008.1, read on the forward strand.
GCGCTTCGGCATCAACGGTATCCGCGTCTCCATCGCTTGGAGCCGCATCTTCCCCAACGGCACTGGCGAGATCAACCCCGAGGGCGTCGCTTTCTATCACGAGCTTTTCGCCACCTGCAATAAAGCCGGCGTTATCCCCTATGTCACGCTCGATCACTTTGATACGCCCGAGGCCTTTTACCAGAACGGCGGCGAAGGCTTCCTGACGCGCACGACGATCGACGCCTTTGTCGAGTACGCCAAGTTCTGCTTTGCCGAGTTCACCGAGGTCAAGCACTGGTTCACCTTTAACGAGATTCCCGCGACCGCCGAGGGCAGCTTTATCGTCGGCAACTGGCCGCACGGCGAGAAGTACCGCCTGGACAAGGCCTTCCAGCTCATGCACAACATGATGGTGGCCCACGCCAAGGCTGTCGTCGCCTTCCATGAGGGTGGCTTTGAGGGCGAGATCGGCATTGTCCAGAACCTGGAGCCCAAGTATCCCCTCGATCCCAACAGCGCTGCCGACTGCGAGGCAGCTCGCATGGCCGACGTCATCAACAACCGCTGGGTACTCGATGCCACCTTCCGCGGCCACTATGCAGCCGACACCATGGAAGCCGCGACCAAGCTGGCCCATATCGCCGGCGGCGAGCTCGACGTTCGCGACGAGGACATCGCCGCGCTGACCGCCGCACTCCCCTACAACGATTGCCTGGGCGTCAATACCTACAAGTGCCAGTTCCTGCGTGCCGCCGAGGGCGAAAACGACATCAACCACAATGGCACCGGCGACAAGGGCTCCTCGCGCTGGTTCCTCAAGGGCGTGGGCGAGGCATGCGTGCGCGAAGGCGTACCCACCACCGATTGGGACTGGATCATCTATCCCGAGGGCCTGTACGACCTGCTGCTCCGCATTAAGAACGATTACCCCAACTATAAAAAGATCTACATCACCGAGAACGGCATGGGCTATAAGGACGACTTCGAGGACGGCTTTATCGACGACGCCCCTCGCATCGACTACATGCGTCAGCATCTCGCATGGATCCTCAAGGCAATCGACGGCGGCGTGAACGTCGACGGCTACTTTGTGTGGTCGCTGCAGGACCAGTTCTCCTGGACCAACGGCTACAACAAGCGCTACGGCCTGTTCTACATCGACTTTGAGACCCAGGCCCGCTATCCCAAGGCAAGCGCGTACTGGTACAAGAACGTCGCAGAGACCGGCCTGCTCATGGCCTAACTTTTGCCGCATACCCCCTGTCGGCCGCATGTGAGTCCCTCCACGGGATTGCATGCGGCCTCTTTTTGTTTTGGCTCGGCCCGAGCAGGTCGTTTGTCTCGATTTGTAACATCTAGCCGAATATTTCGGCCCTAGCTGTTACAGATCAAGACAAAGGTGATGGCTGGATAGACAAAATCTCGATCTGTAACACCTAGTCGAGTTTTTAGGTCCTAGCTGTTACAGATTGAGACAAACGGAATAGGCCGGGCCAAAATCTCAATCTGTAACATCTGGTTGGTGACTTCACTCCTACCTGTTACAGGTTGAGACAATTTGATAGCGAAGTCCTCATTTGCGCGTCATATCGCATGGCGCTGACGCGCCGATTCCCCACAATGACAGGGGGGGCAAAAGTCCTCACACAGCGCTTGCTAGCAATCCTGCAGCGCTAGCTAGCAAATGACCTGCGTATGCTCCTCGATGGCGGCGCGATCCTCGGCGGCGATACCCGGCTCGCACACCACGGCATCCAGGCTGTCCAGACGGCAGAAGGTGTAGAAGTCGCGCTTGCCAATCTTGCTGGAGTCGGCGATCAGATAGCGCGAGTCAGCCTTGCTAAAAGCGAGCTGCTGGATACGACCCTCTTCCATGTTAGATGTGGACACGTCGCCGTCCAAAATGCCGTTGGCACCGATAAACGCCGCGTCGATACCCAACGCACGCAGGGTATCCTCGGCCGTTGGTCCCACAAAAGCGGCGGTGCGGCGACGATACATGCCGCCCACGAGGCACAGTTCGCAGTCTTCGCGCGCCTCGAGCAGGTTAAACACCGAAAGCGAATTGGTCACAATGCGCAGGCGGCACGCCGGCAGCATGGAGGCCATCTGCTCAACCGTGGTGCCCGTACCCAAAAAGATGGTCGAACCTTCCTCGATAAGCTCCACGGCGCGGCGCGCAATCTGCAGCTTTTCCTCGGCATGCTTGGTGCGCTTTTCGCTGTGCGAGTACTCGTGGCGCAACATAGCGTGGGGACGACCCTGCGCACTGCGGGCGCCGCCGTGCACGCGCTCGATCTCGCCCAGGCTCGCAAGCTCCTCAAGATCACGGCGGATCGTCATATCCGAGACGCCCAGCACGTCCGAAATCTCCTTGACCGAGACCGTGCCCTGCTCCTCGAGCAGCTGACGAACCTTATCCTGTCGCTCCGCTTTAATCACGATGAATCCTCGCCGTTCTTTGCGCGCATATCATTCAAACAGTAACGAACAAATTGTATCAGACTCGTGCGCGTCAAAAATGAACGCCCGCACAGCTCCAATCATCACTTTTTTGAGAAAAATACCCCCTGCTTTAGTGGGGTGTAGTGATAATCTCGCCTGTTCGCGCTACAGTTTGTCGGAAATACCTCGATGTTAGGAACCAAATGATCACTTCTGAGCTTTTCGGCACCGCGCCGTGCGGTACCCCCGTTCATCGTTACACCCTCAACGGGCCCGAGATCTGCGTTCGCATTATGGACTATGGCGCCACCGTGCTGGGTATCGATGTGCCCGACATTCCCGGCAACGTGCGCGATGTGGTGCTGGGCTTCGATAAGCTCGAGGATTACTTTGACAACCCCGCCTGCTTTGGCGCGACCATTGGCCCCGTGGCAAACCGCACTGCGGGTGCAACGATCACCATCGACGGTACGGATTGGCATATGCCCGCCAACGAGGGCGCCAACAACCTGCACAGCGATCTTGAACACGGCCTGCACAAGCGCGTGTGGGATGTTGAGCTCGACGAGGCTCACAACGCCGTGCGCATGACCACCTCACTTGAGGATGGCGAGTTGGGCCTGCCCGGCAACCGCACCTTTACGGCCGTGTTTACCGTGACGCACACCGGCCGCTTCCGTATCGAATATGGCTGCGAGAGCGACCGCGCCACGTACGTGTCCATGACCAACCACACGTACTTTAACCTTGCCGGTCATAATGCCGGCATGGACTGCGAGCACTTCTTTGTTGCTAACGCTGCCCACTACCTGCCCATCGACGACCAGAACATTCCTACTGGCGAGATTGCTCCGGTCGAGGGAACACCGTTTGATTTTCGCGAGTTACGCCCCGTCGCGCCTGGCATGGAGGCCGACCATCCGCAGATTAAGCAGGCACGCGGCTACGATCACTGCCTGTGCATTGGCGGCTATCAGTACGGCCGCAATCTGCGCCGTGCCCTGCACGTCGAGGAGATGTGGACCGGCCGTGAGCTGGACTACTACACCACCGCCCCGGGCGTGCAGCTCTACACCGGCAACTGGCTAGGCGACGAGCACGCCAAGGACGACGCCAACTATGGTTGGGGCGCCGGCTTTGCCCTCGAGGCCGAGATGTACCCCGACACGCCGCACCAGCCGCTGTTCCCGCAGGGCATTGTGGGCCCGGGTCATCCCTACAGCAATGTGATCGAATACCACTTTATGAGGCACTAAGCCCATAACGCAACATATCGCACAGCAGCGCCCGCCGGCATACCGCCGACGGGCGTTTTTGTACCTAGTTGTAGGCAACCAGGCACATCCCGGCTTGAATGATTGGTGCATTTAACGTGAGAAAAGCTGTCAGAACACTTGCGCGGATTTGCGATGTCCCGTATCATAGACAGCCGTTGACGCCTCAGCTGCGTCACCACATGGCCGCCAGCGTAGCTCAGTTGGTAGAGCACCGCTCTCGTAAAGCGGGGGTCACCGGTTCGAGCCCGGTCGCTGGCTCCATTGCATTAGTCCAGCTCAGAAGCATAATTGCTTCTGAGCTTTTTCTTTTTCTCTCCAAATTTCATATCTTCTGAGGAGTGAAAACGGAGTGAAAATATTTTTTAATCAATTTGATGCGCATGCCTGTCTACATATCATCCGCATAAGATCCCAACTTAAATCGAGTTGCATACAGGATAGACGCCCGGCAACATGCCGAAAAATACGGGTCAACATTCCAACCGACATAGAAAAAGGCCCGCACCCCAAACAATTCGCGTTCAGGGTACGGGCCTGTCACAAGGTAGCCGTGTTGTTATCAGTGCTTAAAGAGCGAGGCCATCAAATCGGCGTTGGCTTTCAGGCGCTCAGCCTTTGCACCGTCGTCTTTCACCCATGCACCGGGTCCGCCTTCATAGACATCGCCCTCGACACAGCCCTCAGGCATCTCGGCGAGTGGCACGTCCATAAACTTGGTGCCGTCGACCTCGAGTACCGCCATATCGCCTTCAATGCGATCAACGATTGCCTGCATATCGTCCTCCCTTAGGGGTTGCAGACGCCACAGGGGGCGAATCCTTGAGCCTGAGCCTGTGACTTCGTCATTTCGGTCAAACTTTTACTGCGTGACGTGGTGCGACAACCGGGACGATGGTATTTACTTCCCGTTGGCGTGATGACGACCGTTTCATCCTGTCCAGAATCCGTTGCTGCCGGAGCTGGTGCCGGCGCGGCCGGCTGCTCGGAGGCGCCGCTGGATCCGCCACCACCGCCACCAGAGCCAATGCCCTGGGAGTCAGCACCGGAATCCTGGCTCGCGGCCTCAATGGTGCCCTCGGTAGCTGTCGAAGCCGTAGCATCCTTGCCGTTCGAGACGACGGTAACGGTGCCATGGGCATAGGTGCCGTACACCTGCGCGCCGACGGAAGACAATGCGTCGAGAACGACCTGAGTCGGATGTCCATAGGAGTTCTTGCCATACGAGAGCACGGCGATCGCGGGCGTCAGCTTTGCTGCAAGAGCGCTGCTCATGCCCGACGCGCTGCCATGATGCGAGACCTTCAGAACGTCGACATGTCCGCCGACGCAGGTGTTCTGGGCCTCAACCGGTGCATCGCCCGTAAAGAGGAAAGTATTCTCGCCGTAGGTGACTTTGATAACGATCGAATAGGCATTGTCCTCTGAATAGCTCGCCCCCTGCTGCGGCCAAAGGATATCGATTGAGTAGTTCTCGCCGGTTGCGATCTGACGGCCGGCGTAGGCAGGCTCAATCCCCATGCCCTTATTCGAGATGCTCGTCAGGAAACGTGTATAGGTCTGCGTAGAACTGTTTGCCTCGGGCGCCCAGATGGATCCGATATCCATCGAGGAGATGATGCCGTCGAGTCCACCGATGTGGTCGGCGTCCGGATGGGTTGCCACCAGCCAATCAATCGTCGAGCGACCGTCGGCGCGCAGGGTCGATTTCACGACTTCGCTCTTGCCGGTCGGGGTGTCGATAAGCATCGTCTTGCCATCGGGGAACTCGAGGATGGTCGCGTCGCCTTGGCCCACATCGACGAATTTCACGACGAGGTCGGTTAGCGTAGCGGGGTCGGGTTCAGCCTCATCAACCGTTGCGGCCTTATCGTCAGACTTCTTCTTAGTCTTCTCGGCCTTTTTCTCCTTCTGGGTCTGGGTAGTCTGGACGGTCGTGTCATTCGCCGTATTGGACGAGGCATTGCCCAAACCAGCCATAAGCATGAGCGAAAGCATGGCGCAAACAAGGCCCGCCGCCACTTGTCGGACAATGGGCGGAACAGAGCTCATCTTCTTGACGAACTTCGAATCGGGTGCCTGGACAACAAGCTTTCGCCAGCAGTACCTCGTCAAGAACCAAAGGCCAACGCCCGCGGCAATGCAGAGTGCGTAGGCAAGCACCGCGATCGCCAAGCATCCAAGAAAGAAGACGCCGCACCACCACAGGCACCCTCGCTTCTCGTTCCTCACAACAATCTTTTTCGCCATGGAACAGTCTCCGGGTCGGGATTAAAACATCCCAATCATAGGCTCATTTGGGAAACATTCCTTAGCTGCCAGCTAATAATCGGTGAGTGGAATTAGTTGTGCCCGGTGCGTCGGGAGCGATCCTTAATAAGTGTTCCAAATATTTAGAACAATCCTATTGACTCTTTTGCGGAGTGAGATATTCTGTTCCTAACAGTTGGAACAGTTCCATCAGCAACGTCCTCCAGCATGCGCAAGCCGGAAGAGATGTGAGGTGTTTAACCAAAAAGAGGGCTCGCCATAGTCGGCGAGCCGCAAAACCAAAACCATTCTAGCCAAGACCTACATGTAATGAAAGGAGCCGATCGTGTCCTGTGAACTCAACGCACTTGGGGACCTTGTCAACATCATGGCTGGCGTCCCCATCAGCCGAGCAAGAAAGCTGTCCGACAAAGACGCCCCCAAGCAGGTCCGCTCGCTCACGCCGGCGGCAATGACCGCAAACGGCATCAACGACCAGCTACTGAGCACCGAAACTGTATCGAGCGTCAAAGAAGATCTCTATACGCACGAAGGCGACATCATCGTCAAAACTTCAACGCCATATGACTGTGCTTTCATCGATAGAGACCATTCCGGAATCCTTGTTACGTCTTTTGCGCTCATTCTGCGCGCACGGCCCGACTCGTTAGTGGACATTCGCTACCTCGCAGCGTTCTTCGAACTCGAACAGACAAAAAGGCAGCTTCAGGAAATAAGTAAGGGCCTCAAACTCCAGTTCATAAAGAAGCGCGACCTTGCCGAGCTTATGGTTCCCGTCCCACCCCAAAGGGAACAGGCACGTCTCGCTGCGCTTTACGAAGGAACGCGCCACAGGATCGAACTCTGCCAAGCCATCGCAGCTAAAAGCGAGCTTTTGTTAGAAAGCACACTGCTAGACACCATCACCAAGTAACAACTCTCATCTTTTATAAGAAAGGATCACCATGATTACCGGAGCAGCCAAAAACAAAGTCGACGCCATCTGGCAGAAGATGTGGGAGGGCGGCATCACCAACCCCATCGAAGTCATCAGCCAGCTCACCTATCTCATGTTTATGCGTTCCCTCGACGAAAAAGAACTCGAGACGGAGCGTATGGAAGAAGCTACCGGCGCGAGCCTCCCGCACATCTTCCCTGAAACCTTCGAAATCGGCGATAAGCAGATTCAGGGTAGCGAGCTGCGTTGGAGCCGCTTTAAAGATAAAAACGCCGATCTAATGTATTCCATCGTGAACGAGTTCGCCTTCCCCTTCATCAAGCAACTCGGTAACGAATCTGCTTTTTCCAAAGCAATGGAAGGAGCAACCTTCGGCTTTCCCGCAGGCAAGACAAAGCTGCTCGGAGACGCCGTCGACGGCATCGAGGGCCTGCTTTCAGACTTTGATGACGACATTGCCGAACTCGGTGACCTCTACGAATACATGCTTTCCAAGCTATCCACCGCCGGCACCAACGGGCAGTTCCGAACGCCGCAGCACATCCGCAACATGATGGTCGAGATGATCGACCCCAAGCCTGGCGAGCTCATCTGCGACCCAGCATGCGGAACGGCAGGCTTTCTGATCTCTGCCGCCGAGCATATCCGCAACAAGCACCAAAACGATATGACGAGCGATGACTGGGCCACGTACGCAGGCAGCGACGGCAAGACCCCTCAGTTTACGGGCTTCGAGATTGACCAGACGATGCTCCGCATCTCTACCATGAACCTCATGTTGCATGGCGCGGACATGCCAGACGTGCGTTATCTCGACAGCATTTCGGACAAGAACAAAGACGCCAATAAATATGACATTGTGCTTGCCAACCCGCCGTTTACCGGCTCGGTTGATGTGGAGGATGTCGACAAGTCCCTATACAGCACAGTGGGCTCCAAGCAGACCGAGCTTCTGTTTGTGGCGCTCTTTCTGCGCATGCTTAAAAAGGGCGGCCGCTGCGCCTGCATCGTCCCCAACGGCGTCTTGTTCCGCAGCAACGCAAAGGCATACGGGCAGCTGCGCCGCGAGCTTGTCGAAAACCAAAAGCTCGAGGCTATCATCTATTTACCGAGCGGCGTCTTTAAGCCCTACTCCGGAGTGAGCACCGCCATCCTAGTGTTTACCAAGACCGACGCTGGCGGCACCGACGACGTCTGGCTCTACAACATGGAGGGGGACGGCTTCACGCTCGACGACAAGCGCGATCCGGACGATAACAACAATGATATTCCCGACATTCTTAAGCGTTGGTCGGATCTCGAGCATGAGCGTGAGCGCAAGCGCACCGACAAGAGCTTCCTGGTTCCCAAGGAAGAAATCGTCCAGAACGGCTACGATTTCAGTTTCAACAAGTACACGGAAACCGTCTATGAGCACATTGAGTATCCCCCGACGGAGGAGATCCTCAACGACCTCGATGACTTAAATAGGCAGATGGCGGCAAGCCTCGCAGACCTTCGCAAAATGCTAGGAGGTGATTTGAGTGAGTAACAAACCTCAATTTGTCGGGAAGAGGGTGAAGCTGGGAGAGCTCATTAGTAAGGCGAAAGTTGAGCGCTGCGGCGGCAGATCTTTCCCTGTCTATTCCATGACCATGCACGACGGAATAGTCGAACAGTCGGGACGATTCAAAAAAGCCATTGCGTCCAAGGACACGAGTGCATACAAAGTCGTGAAGAAGAATCAGCTTGTTGTAGGTTTTCCGATTGACGAGGGTGTGATCTACGTTCAAAACCATGATCAACCTGGCATTATGAGCCCTGCCTACAATGTTTGGGATTTCGACAGCAGCAGAATCATCCCTGCTTATCTGGAGCTTACTTTGCACAGCCCACAAAGTATGGCTTACTACGCTGAGAAGCTACGCGGAACCACCGCCCGGAGAAGATCTCTTACGGCGGAAGGGTTAAGGGCGCTGCCCATAAACTTGCCAAGCATTGAATGCCAGCGCACGGTGGTGGAAGTCCTGAATGGAATTAAGGACCAGATTGCAGCAGCGCAAAAGGCTACAGAAGAGCTCGATTCCCTCGTCAAATCACAATTTGTCGAGATGTTCGGGGATCCGGTGGACGGCACTCTTTGGACGAGGCGCAGACTGTCAGATCTTTATGAGGTGAAGTCGTCCAAACGGGTCTACGCGCGAGAGCTAACTGAAGGCGGAGTCCCTTTTCTGCGGCTGGCAGACATTGGCTCACTGATAGACTCCGGTATGCACACTTCGGGACTCTTCATTTCTGAAGAAAAATATAACAGTCTAAAGGAGAGGGGCAATGTGCCCGCACCTGGCGATGTACTTGTAACTGCCCGCGGAACCCTTGGGCGTTGTTATGTGATCGAGACGTCCGACCGCTTTTATTTTCAAGATGGGATGATTACTTGGCTTGCGGCGGGAGAGCAAAGCCCATTGCCTCGCTATCTACTTTCCGTTTTTGATGACCATCATTTCATCGAGAACCTCAACAGGAACTGTAGTGGTACGACAGTGAAATATTTATCTATTTCTGACTTGTCGAACGTTGCTATTCCTGTACCTCCGCTTGAGCTTCAATGCCGTTTCACAGACTTCGCTGCCTTGGTTGACAAATCGAAATTAATCGCCCAGCAACAAATCGAAAAGCTACAGACACTCTACGACAGCCTGGCACAGGAGTACTTCTCCTAAACAAAGCCTTGCGCCTTATCGGCAAACAGGCCTCGCCGCCCCCATCCTTTAATGCGATGGGGGCGGTCCCAATGCAAAAGCACCCGCCTTGTTCTACGATAGGCTCACAGGAATACTCCGCAGATTAGGACGCCCTATGAACTTCGATTTCCTTAAATCCCAAAACGGCTACTACGACCTGTTCGCCGACGCCTGCATTGAGGCAGAGAAGATCTACGCGACTTCCCCCGCCATGTGCGCCGTCGGTTGCAGAAAGGCGTTGGAGCTCGCGGTAAAATGGGTCTACGCTGCGGATTCGACAATCGTCATGCCATATAAAGACAACCTGTCCTCCCTGCTTCATGAGTACACATTTAAAAAATGCGTAGACGAACGCGTATGGAGACCGCTCATCGGCATAACGAAGCTCGGCAATCTGTCGGTCCATACCGACAAGCATGTGTCGCCTGTGGATGCCCTTCTTGCGCTCAAGGCGCTCTTCAACTTTGTCGACTGGATCGACTATTGCTACGGACGCAATTACCAAGTTCGCGCGTTCGACGAAAACAAGATTCCCGCCAAGTCCGTCACGCTCACGCCCGAAGACATCGCCAAAATCAAGGCCCACGGCGCCCTTCTTGCCAAAAAGAACGCCGATATCGAGGCGCTCGAGAAAAAGCTCCAGGCAATGGCAGACGAGCTCGCAGCCGTACGCTCTCAGAATGAAAAGTCGCGCGAATTCAACCCTGAAGAAATCTCTGAGTTCGAAACCCGAAAGCACTATATCGATTGGGATCTCGGGCTCGTCGGCTGGACGCTGGGCGTAAACGCCATCGAGGAGCGCGAGGTTCATGGAATGCCGACCCCGCAGGGAACAAAGGACGGCAAAGGCTATATCGATTATCTTCTGCTCGGAAAAGACGGAAAGCCGCTTGCGGTGCTCGAGGCAAAGAAAACAAGCCTGTCCGCTCAAAAGGGACTACAGCAGGCGCGTCTCTATGCCGACTGCCTGCAAAAAGAGTACGGCTACCGTCCTCTCATCTTCCTAACAAACGGATTCGAAACGTTCTTCATCGACGCAGACAACGCTCCAATGCGCTCGGTTAGCGGGATATCGTCTCAAGACGATCTCCAGCGTCTCATGAACAGGCGAAATAGCACTGTCCCGACTTCGACCATTTCAATCGACACCAACATCGCCGGCGGCGGCAAAAATCGTTACTACCAGATCGAGGCCATCAAGCACGCCTGCAACAATTTTGATGAGGGTCATCGCCGTGGCCTCTTAGTCATGGCAACCGGTACGGGCAAGACTCGTGTTTCTGCCGGCCTAGCCGATGTCCTCATAAGGGCCGGCAAGGTCAAAAATGTGCTCTTTCTTGCGGACCGCGTGTCCCTTGTCTCCCAAGCCGCACGAGGCTACAAGGAGTATCTCCCGAGCTCCTCCCGCTGCGACCTTTGCAAAGACAAGGACAATTTCAACGCGCGCATCGTATTCTCCACTTACCCGACTATTCTCAACGCCATTGATACCGTCAAGAACGGTGACGGTATCCGCATGTACACGCCCGCGCATTTCGACCTCATCATCGTTGACGAGGCACACCGCTCCATTTTCAAGAAATACCGGGCGATTTTTGACTATTTCGATGCACTCATCCTCGGTCTCACCGCAACACCAGCAAACGAAGTCGACCGCAACACATACGATTTCTTCCAGGTTGAGCGCGGCGTGCCTACATACGTCTACGAATACGACACTGCCACCAAGGTCGACCATGTTCTCGTTCCCTATCAAGGCATTGCAACCCATACGGATTTCATTGACAACGGTAAGAACTACGATGATTTGTCCGAAGAGGAAAAACAGTCACTCGAAGACGATTTCGAGGAGACGGGGCAGGATACGCCCGACTTCATCGCCCCGACCGAAGTAAATAAATGGGTCTTCAACCAGCCCACGGTCGACAACGTGCTTGAAACGCTCATGGAGAAGGGCATCCGAGTCCATGGTGGTCAGGACATCGGAAAAACGGTCATCTTCGCTCAGAATCAAAAACACGCACGATTCATTGTCGAGCGTTTTGGCAAGCTCTATCCCAATTATCCAAGCGACTACATCAAAGCCGTTTTGCATTCGGACGATTATGCGCACACGATCATTGAGGAGTTTGAATTCAAATCCCTTCCCGCGATCACCGTGTCAGTCGACATGATGGATACGGGCATCGATGTGCCTGAAATCGTCAACCTCGTCTTCTTCAAAAAAGTCCGGTCAAAGATAAAGTTCTGGCAGATGATTGGTCGCGGCACTCGTCTTTGCGAAGGCCTGAACGTCCAAGACCCGCTTAACGGAACAAGTGAAGACAAGCAGAGGTTTTTCATCTTTGACTGGTGCAGAAACTTCGAGTTCTTCAAAAGCAAAGTCAAGGAGGCGGAAGGCAAAGTTGGCACATCGCTATCCGAGCTCATCTTCTCCCGCCAAGTTGCGCTCATCAAGTTCCTTCAGGAATCAGCTTTTGCGGACGAGGACCATCAGAGCCTGCGTGCCGAACTCGTCGACACCGTCCACAGGCAGATAACGTCTCTCAACGAGGAGCTCGTCGCCGTCCGACTCCAGAGGCAGGCAATCGAAAAATACCGCCAGGCCAGCGCATTCCAATGCCTGAACGAAGGCGATGTCGCCGTTCTGACAAGCAAAGTCGCTCCGCTCGTCTACAACGGCGAAAAGGTCGAGGCCGCCCTTCGCTTCGATGCCTTCATGTATGGATTCATGTGCGCCAAGTGCGAAGGTGCAAAGACCGCAAGGCATATCGGCCAGCTCATCAGCGTTTCCACGGAGCTTCAGAAGAGGACGACCATTCCGCAGGTCAAGGAGAAGCTGCCTCTGTTGAAGGAACTGACAGACGAAGACCTCCTCAAGGACGTAAGCCTCCTCGAACTCGAGAAGATCCGTAAGGAGCTACGTGGCCTCATTCAATTCATTGACTCCGATGATGGCAGAAAGCCTGTGGTGACGCATCTCGCCGATCCGGTTACTGAAATCAATTTCATTGATGATTTGGCTCCGCAAGAGGATTTCACTAACTACAAGCTCAAGGTCGAGCGGTACATTCGCGACCATGCAGACTCACTTGTCATCCATAAGCTTCGCCACAACAAACCTCTAACGGAACTTGAATTCCAAGAGCTTGGACGACTCTTCACGCAGGAATTGGGTAATGCCGAGGACTACGAAGACGCCTATGGTGATACGGGTTTCGGCCTCTTGGTACGCAAGATTGCGCATCTCGATCACGATGCCGCCAACGAGGCGTTTGCCGAGTTCATCAATGCCAGAAACCTCACGGACCAACAGATAGCTTTCGTGCGTCGGGTTGTGGACTACATTGTAGAAAACGGCTACATGGAAGCCATGGCTCTCACCATGCCTCCCTTCGATCGCCCGATGTCATTCGTGAAGATGTTCGACGGTGAGCAGCGCACCAAGCTCATCGAGATCATCAACAGAATCAAGACGAACGCCGAGATTCCAGCTGCCTAGCACCACCCGACCGCGCCCAACCAGCGCGGGCGCTTTTGCTTTCCGGCTGTTTGCGTCCCAAGCCCCCCGAAACAACCGTCGCGCGAGCATGTATACTCGCCCTTAGCTAACGAAAGGACCGCTATGGCAACTTGGATGATTCGCGCCGGTCGCGGCGGTGTATACGCAAAAGACTGGGTCGAGAACGGCTACGTCGGCATCGGCTGGGATTTCGGTGGCGTCGATATCGCATCCACGTCGCACGAGCAACTCCGCGGCGTGTACGAGGCGGCAAACCCCGACTTCAGCGCGCAGAAGGTCGCCTTTGCCGCCAGCCAGGCAAGCAAGTTCGCCCACACCATCGTGGCGGGCTCCACGGTGGTCACCTACGACCCCGAAGCGCGCGTCTACCACATCGGCAAAATCACCGGTGAGTGCGTCCCCTCGCCCGATGTCGACGGCGTGACCTACACGCGCAAGGTGGACTGGAAGCGCATCGCCCCGCGCGACCGACTCTCCATGTCCTCGCGCAACAGCCTCGGCAGCCTCACGACCATCTTCAACATCTCTGCCGAAGTCGCAGGCGAGCTCAACTCAGCCGCCGGCAAGGGCGCCGGAAAGCCCGAAGCCGGCATCGAGACAGGCGACTCCGCCGACGACGAGGAGGCACGCTTCGCCACCTACGACGACGGCATTGAGCGTATCAAGGACCGCGCACTCTCGCTTACCTGGGAGGACATGGAGCAGTTCGTGGCGGGGCTTTTGCGCACCATGGGCTACCACGCCACGGTGACGCCCAAGGGCCCGGACGGCGGTCGTGACATCGTCGCCTCGCCCGATGCCCTCGGACTCGAGTCCCCGCGTATCGTGGTCGAGGTCAAGCATCGCAAGGGCACGATCGGGGCCCCGATGGTCCGCTCGTTCCTCGGCGGACTTCGCGCCGGCGACCGAGGTCTGTACGTATCCACCGGCGGCTTCAGCACCGAGGCCCGCTATGAGGCCGGCCGCGCGACCGTACCGGTGCGCCTGCTCGACCTCGACGGCCTCATTAGACTCTACGTTGAGACCTATGACAAGGCCGACGCCGAGACGCGCTCGCTCCTCCCGCTCACGCGCATCTGGTGGCCCGCATAATCACGCCTCATCGCCCGCGCCCAGCGCGGGCTTTTCTTCTGCAATAAGAGTATGCCTTGCCCTTTTCCACACCGCCCAGATCGGAGCGTCGCGTCTCCAGAGCCTCCCGTTCCAGCGTTTCTAGCCTTGTGCGGGATGGGCCTTCGCGCGTTCCGATGCAATTTTTTTGAGCTTCTCGACGTCCTTGCCATTATTAAGAACGTGCATTTTCCTATGGCAGTTGGGGCAGAGGGCGACGACGTTGTCGAGTCTGTCCTTGCCGCCGCGCGACAGCCATTTGATATGGTGGATTTCCAGGTACGGCGTTTTATCCGTAATCCAAAAGGGCACCGCCCCGCACAGGTCGCACGATTTGGCTTCCCTCTTGATGCAGCCGGAGATGAGACCGCTTCTTCGGTATTCGCTGCGCGATACGACCTTCTTGCGCCCCTCGCCGGTGCCCTTCTCCGGCTCCTCCGCCTCTCGTGCACGCCTCCATATCTCATCGTCCGATATGCCGTCTGCCCCAGAAAGGACCCAGCGCTCATCCGTCTCGAAAGCCAAGTCGCTCGCTTTAACCAGAGGGAATATCCAGCCGCCATCGGTCTTCCAAGGCTTTTCAGAGGGGGACGGAACGACCTCCCCCTCGAATTGAAACATTGTCGTCCGCCCGAGCGCGCCGTTTCGCCCTCCCTTCCCATCCCGCTTCCCGATGCCCACGAGAACCTTGCTGAAAAGGAAGATCTTCCTTTGTTTCCCGGGATGCGGGCCATACTGCTCTTTCAGCTGGAGCCCGAATCTGCCGTACTCCCTGTCGCTGTCGGTCTTCGCATTTTCATTGAGAGTCGGCCCGTGATAGTAGATGGTATCGCCTTCCCACCTGTCGTCATATTCCGCATCAGGGCCGAAGCCGGAAATCAGGACCATGGCGTTGGCCTCGTTGCTCAAGCGTATCCCGCCTTGCGTTTGGCCTCCGAATATGTCGTGAATGCGGCCATTCGAGACCACTTGGCCGATATTAAGCTCCTGTTCGAACATATCGCGCTCCGCCCTGCTGGGATTGAATAGCTCGCCAGAGCGTACCGCCGCGAGCCGGCGAGGTCAACGGCCTACAGCCAGGAGGATCTGGCGGCATCCCGCCACTCGGCGCGGACGCGGGTGGCCACGAGCAGGGCCCCACACACCGCAAAGAGCTCGTAGTCCGCCAATGCCGTCGCCGTCTGCATGAGCTCAGTCAGGAGATCGAGACGGTCGGCGGCTCCAAGGTCGCCGAACGCCCCGATTGCGTTCGCGATCCGGCGAGCCTCTTGGCTGATGTTCGGATTATTAAGATCCTTGTCGGGGTTCATGGGCTTCCTTCCTTCTCGGTCCCAGCCGAGAGGATAGGAATACCTGCACAGCAGACGTAAACCATAGTTTACGTTCCGGGAAAAACTCGCGGGAAAATCAAACTCGGCATCCGCCGGGAAGCGGCCACGGCTCCGTGACCGGGTTGCACCTCCACTGCACGGCATCAAGGGGGCCCACGGAATCGCCCACAATTCTCCTCTTCGATACGAATGGCGGGGATTGCCGTGGACCTCCCTTGACCCCGCTCCGCTCC
Organism: Collinsella sp. SGI.178; assembly: GCF_050313495.1. Taxonomy (NCBI): domain Bacteria; kingdom Bacillati; phylum Actinomycetota; class Coriobacteriia; order Coriobacteriales; family Coriobacteriaceae; genus Collinsella; species Collinsella sp. SGI.178. The sequence goes on from NZ_JBNPLM010000008.1 coordinate 37,624, forward strand.
GGTGCGGCTTCTGCAGGAGCAGAAGCAAGCGCCGCCGACGCAGCGCTTCGCTTCTGCGCGCAGGGGCGAGAGTCTAGGGGCCACGTGCCCGGAACGGAGGAAGACATGCAGCAGCTTATGACCGAGGAAATCGCCAAGACGGTACCGAGGCTCTACGAGCAGGACGGGGCGGAGGACCCCACGGTCTACGCCCACTACTTCTCGTGCGTGAACGGATGGGACTGGTGGCTGCTCGAGTTCGACGGAACGGACGAGGCGTTCGGCCTCGTCGAGGGCTACGACGACGAGCTCGGCTACTTCAGCATCAAGGAGATGGCCGAGCTGAACCGCCAGATGGGGTTCGCCGCCGTCGAGCGCGACGAGCACTTCTCCCCGAAGCCGCTCAGCGCCGTCAGGAGGAGGTAGCCGCATGGTCACGGTCGAGTTCGACTCCATGGGCGAGGCGGTCCGCCTCGCCCTCGTGGCCGGGGAGTACGCGGGCGGCGGCCTGGCCGTCCTCCTCCTCGACGCCACGGACCCGCGCTCCGAGGGCTACATGGCCGAGTGGGGCGTGCTCACGGCGAGCGTGCCGGCGGCGGCCGAGTGGTGCCGCGGGCAGGGCAACATCGCCATCGACGCCGACGTGCCCGCGGCGCTCCTCGAGGCGCTCGAGGCCGCCGGCGCGGTCCGGAGGGCCGGCCGCTCGGCGGCGTCCGGGATGGCCCGCTACCCGCTGGCCACGGTCGCCGGGCACGCCCTCGACGGCATGGGCGGCCTGAGAGAGACCCTCGAGGAGGCTCTCGGCTCGACGGTCGTCGTCGAGTACGAGTCGGGCGGCGACGGCGGCGCGTTCGAGGTGGGGACCGCGCCGGCGGGCTCGCCCGAGCTCGAGCGCCTCATCGCCGCCGCGAGGTCCGAGGCCGACGCGCTGGCAGCCGCCGGCGGATGGGCGGCCGTCCGGGTCGGTTTCGGGGACGCCGAAACCATCGACTGCGAGACGGGCCGGACGGTCTATATGACCGGGACGGAATAGCACCGGGCCGCCACCCGCACGGACATGCCGGCGACGGCATGCCCCTCGCGGCGTCTCCCGGGGACGCTTCGCGTCGTCCCCGGACCCCTGTGCGCCAAAGGGACGAGTCCCCTTGGAACCCCGAGCTGCCGCCGGCGAGCCGTGAACGGCGGGCCAATCACTCGGCTTCAACTCACGATCGCCCCGCCGTGTCACGCCCCGCCGGCTCTCGCTCCGGCTCCATTCGATGGCTCCCATGGGTCGCCACCAATGCGCCTCCGCTCTCCTGCCCCGTTGCACTCCAGCCGGTTCGGCCTACGCTTCTCGGGACATGCAAGATATGTATTCCGTGCAACGGAATATCTTGCCCGGTCGAAGCCGGGATGTGCGAACCGCTCCGAAGTCGCTCCCGCAGAACCGTGCAACAGCTTTGCCAGCTGTTGCACGGACCCCAGATATGAAAGTCAGTCCCGGCCTCTTCCGTCATCCGCACCCTCGCGGGCGAGCTCCCAGGCTTCCCGCATGGCAAGGTCGATACCCCTTGCCGTGAACCTCATGATCTGCCCGGTCGAGCGGTTGACGGCGTAGCCGAGCCTCGCACCGTTAATCTTCCTCGTCTTGCCGAGGGACTCCGAGTGATAGCGGTATTGCAGCGCCCCCCGCTTAGATCGGGCGATCTCGATCCCATCCGATTCCAACCGCCTTGCAAACTCTCCGAAGCGGTCGGGGCAGCCCTTGAGCCTCCCGACCTCCTCCGCCCTCTGGGCGACAATCGCTCGGACCCTTGCGTTCTCGGACTTGTCGAATCGCCCCTTCTTTGCCATCTCGCGCTCCTCGCGACCGGGCTGGCGCGCGTGCACCTTCGAGTTCGAAAGGCCCCTTTCGAGTTGCTTCAGGCCGTACTCCGCATCGAGGTCCCTTACTGTCCTCACGCGGGATTTCGCCGCCGCCCTCGCCGGCCCATCGTTCAGGCGCCGCCCCGTCTCGAGGTCCGTCCTATTGATGGCGAAATGAACGGCGAATCGGGCCGATCCATCCGATCTGCATCTTTCCTCATGCAGCACAATCACGATCTCCTGGTTGGGATAGCGCCTGGCGATATAGTCCCTCGCGTACTCCATGCACCGCGAGGGCGTCATCGGCCCGCCGTTGCAGGAGCACTCGTCTGGGTTGAAGCCGATCACCTGATGCTGCATGTACGTGCACCTTGCGCCCTGCTTCCCGGGCCGGTTGTGCCCGGCCGCCTCCCGGGTAGCGTCCATCTCCTCGAACCAGCGGTCCTCATCGATAATGTGCTGGGTATCGTGGTCCAGGACTTTCTCCCTATCCCAATCGAAATAACGCTTGAGATTTTGGAGGTGCTCCCTGCTCATGACGCTCGTCTGCTTGATTGCGGTCATTTTCCAACTCCCTTCAAAAGCCGCCGTCAGTCGACGAAAAGGCCGGACCATCCATCGGCAACAGGCGGCTCCGCGGCGTCTTCCTCAAATTCGGGAGTCCAGAGATCGACGCCGTCCTCCCGGCCCGCTCGCCTTGACATCAGCCTGGCCTGGTATTCCATCCTCTTGGCCGTCTCGTACTCGCGCGTCCCCAGATCGAAATGCTCTTTCGTCGGCGTCCGCGTGCAATCGCAGACAGGGGCCCGGAAGCACCCCGCATGTTCCCTGCCCACGCCGTTCTCCGCGGCCTTCACCACGATGACACCGTCCTTGTCGGGGGACATCTCCGTCCACTCCCAAGGATGGATCAGGTCGTCGGCGTGCTCGCTGTAGGATGTCGACCCCGTACCGCCCGAAGGCCCCCTGCTCGAGCTGGTTCCCATGGTGTGCCGCGTCGTCTTCCCGACTAGCTCGGTGAAATACTGGCGGTCCTCGGCCTCGCCCAGCTTCATGGCAACCTTGACACCGCAGTTCGCCAGGATCTTCTTCCGCCCGTCGCGCTCGCCGTACTTGTTCAGCTGAGAGATGTTCTGGACCGCGCCCATCCAGAACAGGCCATACGAGCGTCCAAGGCTGAGAAGGCTCGGCAGGCACTCGACCTTAGGCAGGTTCCCCCATTCGTCACCGAGGATTGACACCGGCCTCGGCAGCTTTCCGCCGGCTGCGTCCGCGATGGAATATACGGTGGCATAAAGCTGTTCGAACAGGACCGCCGCGATCGCGTTGTAGGGAGAGCCCTCGTCCATCACATGGAGGAACAGCGCGGTCTTCTCGCTCAGGATTCTCCTCGGGTCGATATCATTGCCCGAGGTCATGCGCGCAATCGGCGCTGAAGCGTAAATCCTCAGGTTGACCTTGAGTGTAGAGACGATGCTCCTCAGCTCGTTGCCGCCGCTCGAGATGAACTGCGAGGCACGCGAGCGAGCAGGATGCCCCTGCGGCAGTGCGCGGAACAATCTCTTCAGCGGTTCACACGGGTCCTCGCCGGCCCCCTCCGTCCCCAGGCATATGATGTGGTAGACCGTCGCGAGGTGCTTGCAACCCCGCGGGCAGCCCCCATCCAGCACGGTCAGAAGGATCGTCGCCGCGAGCAGCGACCGCGCTGATTCCGTCCAGTGGTTCGCCTTCGCATCGCTCTCCCCGGCGATGAGCGTACGGGCGACGGCGTCCGCGGCCTGCTCCGCCCCCGACAGATCTCCCCCACTCGCGAGTTTATCGACCATCTCCAGGGGATTGAACGTGTCGCTCCTCTCGGGATGCTGGGCATCCAGCAGAAGCACCCGGTACCCGCGGCGCTCCAGCTCGTCGCCCGTCAACTCGATGAGCTCGCTCTTCACGTCGGAAACGATGATGGTCTGCGGGCTAGATTCCCCGTCATCCGCCCCAAACGTAAGCAAGTCGATTGTCGGGATCAACAACGACCTGGATTTTCCAGCGCCCGTTGAGCCGTCGAGAAACATGTGCCGCCTCGGTTCGAACAGATACCTGGAGCCGAACAACGTCTTCTCAAAACCGTACACGAATCCCCTGCTTTTCGGCCGTCCGTGCCCGTCCCAAATCTCCGAGCCCCGGATGGTCTCCGGCCCCGTTTTCACCCGCGCCTCTCCGAGCACGCCCCCATCGGCGGCCCGCTCCTTCGAGGAGACCGATAGCTGCATGAGCAAGAATACCGACAGGAACAGGGCGAATGAGGCTAGGCAGCCCGGGATGCAGCGGGGTGCCACGTTGACCCACCACCAAATGATGCCATCCACGCTCAGGGTGAATCCAATCGAACTGAGATCGATTGGAAATCCGAGGATCACGCAATCGAGGGGAATGGCGAAAAGAGGCGCAAACCCCGCGGTAAGCAGCCCTGCGAAAACCAGCGCCATGACCAGCTTCTCCTTCACTTGAACCACCTACTCTCTCGCACGGGCTAGCAGGTCGTTGACCCAGCCCACCGCGGTCGAAACGATCGAAGTCGCCCGGTTGAGGTTGTTGAGAACAACCGGGTCGGGGCCGTAGGTATTGAGGGCACGGACCGCCTGGTTGAGGTTCGTCCCGATCTTCTTCAACTCGGCCCTGATACCGGCAAGCTCCCCCGTATCGGCGACCTTGACCGGCTTCTCGCCGCAGAGCAGGGCGGCGTCACGCATGAAGGTAGACGCTGGCATATTCATGGCCGTTGCCTTCTTCTCGATCGCTTTACGCTGTGCCTCACTCATTCGAACGTTGACATGCGTATTCATGGATGACATGGCTATCCAATCCGGATGGGACCGATACCGGCCCCATCCCTTCTATTTAATTGACATTGTTTGGAGCATCTGACCGATGCGCCCAATCCTTGCCCGCGCCCATACATCAAAGGAAACTCCTGGCAATGTTCCGAGATATATACGGTATGGACGCCATTGCTCGCTGTAGACATCGAGAGCATCGAGCAGGCGTTTCCGCTCCCAGATGAGCTCCGCGGCCGAAAGCAATGGAAGGTCTCTGTTCTCGGCTCGAGCGAGCTCATCAGAAGACAAGCATGGGTTGGGCACCCGGTACCCACCGATGCAGGGCCCGGGTTCCATGATTATTTGACCTCGCAAAATGTTGCCGCTGGGGCATCAAACTCGAACTCCACAACACCGCATGAGCCATATCGATTTTTCGTAACCGATGCAATCACGGGGCGTTTTTTTAAAATCATATTGGAGTTCCGCTCTTCGGTCCTATTTCCTTTAATCGATAGAGACATAACGATATCAGCAGAGTACTCGAACATATTGCACCCCCCAATTGCCTGTAAACCAGTAGTTTGTTTGTCGTAGTTCGTCCGGTTGATCGAGGATATAGCGAAGAGCGGGCAATGAGTCTCGTCCACAATTCTGCGAAGCTCGGAAGCGACGAGCTTGAGCCCAATACGCTCATCGACAGTTCGGAGATCTTGAGGAAGCGCGACAATTTGAGCGTAGTCGACAATCACCAACGGAGGTTCGCCGTATTTAGCTGCAACTTTCTCGATGGGCTGGCGCATCCCGTCTTTCTCGATTTCACCGGACACTATAAACATACGGTCGGCGATACTGCCGGCATAAACTTCGACCATCTTGTCAAAAAGCTCGCGTTTGTCCGCGGACATATCGCCACCATACATATCATCATAGGTGAGTTCGCCGCCCGAAATACGAGTCAAGCTCTTCGCCAGCATGCTGGCACGACTGAGCTCGCCCTCGAAAACGATAACCGGGTGTCCCCCCATGGCCCAACGGTCGGCTATTTGGTGCATGAATGTGGTTTTACCGGTACCGGGCCCTCCGGGCACAATGCACAGGTACTGGCGTATTCCGCCGAGAATCGTATCTAGGCCTTGGTGTTCGATATGGCCGAGCGGCTTATTCCTCAAGATTTCAAGTGCGGTCTCATCAAGCCCGATGCTCATCGAATCTACAGCTTGCACGGCTCGCTCACCTCCAATTCACGAAGGTAAGAAAAGAAACTCGATTCGAGAATATAGATGCGGCGATGGAGCGCGATGGCACGTCCGCTCTCCTTCATAAGCTTTGACGCCGTAACCGGGCTGAGACCGGTTATCTTACACACTTCCGCGATACCCAAAAGGCGCTCATGGCCCAAGCTGGGACTGAAAGAATCCGCGGGTGAAGCCGGTACGGCAGCGTACGGCTCATTCGATTCAACCGGCATGGTAGAATCCTTTCTGGCTGGCTCGCCCCTCCCCTCGGTCTGCAAACTTTGATGGGAAGGGCGGGCGGCTATTAAATTGCGACCAAGTTAATACTCCAAACGTCGGGCTGGTCAGGCGTTTACTTGAAAATCAGTTTAATGCTTTTGATTCTTATTTTTCAATCTTTTTTCAATCTTTGTTCAATCTTTCTTCTCTTTATATTCGAACTAGCATAGACATACCTTCTTACCTGCGTTAACATCATGAAAAACGACAGGAGGAAATATGCCACGTCTCCCAGTATCAGGCATGAAGATGAAAAAGGTTAAAGTCGGAACAACTGTTCAGCTCCAGACCGCCGACGAAATCGACTCCCTTCGCAACATAAAATCGGATTCTATTAGAACCCCCGGCGAGGCAATCGATTTCGTCTTCAAACTCATCATGAGACTTGACCCCGAGGTTGCGCGCTCCCTAGATAAGACCTGTGTCCAAGGCATCTCCTCGATTGACGATGAGCTGAGTCGCCTACGCCATGACGGTTCCGAGAATATGGTCGTCGCATCAAAGCGGCTTCAACAGGAGCAATTTTCCGCACTCCACGAACATCTATCCAATCTGTACAAAGATGATGAGGTCGCCATGGGCATGAGGCGAGTAGATCTTCTTGGTGACGATTTTGCCGTCTTCCCCTCCGATTGGGTCCTCCTGGAACCCGAGAGCGCTGCAAAGGCATGCAGCCAGGTTAGTGTTATCGAAATTCACGGCGGAGCCGAATACTGCGCCCCTCATTTCGTCTTCTTCCATAACGGCGAGTACGACAAGAACGATAAGCTCGAAAAAGCGACCGAATTATGGCCGAAAATGAAAGATGTCCGTCGAGATGAAGTGAAACTCGTGGCAGACGACAACGGCAAGTACCTCAACATGAAGGAGCATCTCGCCGCACCGATTATTTGCTACTTTAACCTTCTCGACGCTTCGTACTATCAGTCGGTCGAAATGACACCTCCGTATAATGCTGTAATCAATCGAATCCGTTAAATCGATAGGGCCCCAATTGGGGCCCTATCGATTTATTTTTTTAGAAGATTGTCCAGCACCGCTGCAGCCTTCTGGTCATTTGCCTCAATAAAGTGGCTATAGATAGACAGCGTCGTAGATGGGCTGGCATGGCCCAAACGCGCTTGGATCGTCTTAATATCCGCATTAGCGCCAACGAGCAGAGTAGCCTGCGTATGCCTCAGCTCATGAGGCTTTAGCCCACTGTAGCCCGTATAGCGCGTTCGAACGACACCGTCACTCCCGACGACTTCCCTACTCTCCTCAAAAGCACCGAAGCCGTTTTTCGCCGCAAAGAGCCTAAACGCCCTCGAATAGTTATGTCCATCCATCCGGGTCACTAGAGCCCGTTTGCCGCCGGCGGCATCGACGACACCAATGGAATGGACAATGGGTGTTTCTCCAGTCTGGCCCACCGCAAAGGAGTTGAACTCGCTCCGCTGGATGACTTTCCACCTGTCCAAATAATCGGCAAGTTCATTCCCTATCGAAATCTTGCGCCTACTCATCTTCGATTTGGGCGGCCTCAACGTCCTGTCGTTCGTATATTGCTTTACTATCCTCAGAGTCTTGGCCTCGGGGTCATAATCCTCCCATGAGAGACCAAGGGCCTCCCCCTTCCTCAATCCACAGAGAAGCAGAAGCATTGTGCACGTGATAAAGGAAGACGGCTTCTCCCCCAAAAGAATCGTTAGCAGCCTTGCCGCCTCATCGGCACTCAGCGCCCTACGAGCCTCAACATTCTGTTTGGGTAGCTTCACTTTCCTGCAAGGATTCTTGCCCACTAGGTCGTTGTCGACAGCATCCTCCATAATTTGTTTGAGCTTGATGTGGATGCGGCGAATTTCACTTTCGCTGAATCGACCTTCTTTTCTGGCCTTGGAATACGCAGCGCGAACGTCATCTGATTTAAGCCGATCCAGATCAGGGTTGCCAAACAGCTCGCGTATGTGACGGATATCCAAACCTTCGCGCTCATAGGCAAGCGGTGACCCCATGGTCGACTCTCTATTTGCGTGAAACCTGTCTGCATAATCCGATAAACCCAGGGGACCATTGTCCCGGCTGGAAGTGCCCTCCAACTCAGCTCTATAGGCCTCCAGCGCCTTGGCGACTTCACTCGGCCAATTTTTCGGGTTCTTGCTTCTGCAGTGAACCCTGCGTGACGGACTACGGCGGTACCGTCCCGTCTCAGGATCCTTTCCCAGAGAAAAGTAGATCCGATAGATCCCCTTGGTCCTGTCGATACACTCCGATGTTCCACGAGCGGTCTTTTTTATCGTGCCCTGCAATTGCATCCCTCATTTAGTTTTTGATTAGGCTAGGGGGCGTAGCTTTAAAGGCTACGCCCCCTAGCCTAATCGAAGTTTTTCACACTTTCAAGTCCAGTTAAGAGTGAAAAGAGTGGGAAATTTGATTCTAATAGCTAGCTCGATATTTGCTAGTTACCTATATCTACCTGCGTCTCCTTTAAGTTCAGTGATATTGGCCTCATCTCGTCAAATGTCAAATTCACGTACTCGTAAAGCGGGGGTCACCGGTTCGAGCCCGGTCGCTGGCTCCATTGCACAAGACAGCCGCCTTCGGGCGGCTTTTTTGTTGCCGATTTTGAGTGCGCGCGCCCACCCACGCATCGCAACAGCGTCAGCTCCCCTATTCAAAAACAGAAACCCCGTTAATCGTGATTCCCCCAGGGAAAACACGATTAACGGGGTCGTAGCGTGATTCCCTTAGGGAAAACACACCAGCATACGAACAGCTCAGTCGGGCAGTTCGCTACTCCTCCCAGTAAGCGTCTGCAAGCAGCTTAAAGCAGATCTTCTTGACCGGCTGCGCGCCATCGCCCGGGAACTCGAGCGTGGGCATGTGCGGCTCGCCGGCAACAAACAGCGCAAACTTGTCGTCGGCAAGATCGCCGGCGATCGAGGCGTCGGAATCGACCAGGTCGTAGTCGTCCTTCTCGTCAAACTCCTGGACCAGCGTCAGGCTGCCCGTGGCGACCTTAAAGGCCTCGCGACCCTCGACGTCGATCTGCAGGTCGTGATAGCGCTGATGCGTCTCATAGTGAGCCTCGGCCTCGGGACGCGTCGTGGGAGCCATGACGTTTGCAAAGACCTTGTCGCCCAGAATCGGATGGCTGCCGACCTCGAGCTCCGCCGGGTCGTTCTCCTCGAGCCAGTCGATCAGCACGTCGAGGCCCTTAAGCATTCCGCGATACTCCTCGATATCGCCCAATGCACCGTAAATCATCTAAATCCCCTCTCGGATCGTTTCTTTGGCGGCTACTCGGCAAACGCGTTGCCAAAGCTGTTGCCACCCACATACGTCTCGACCAGGGTAAGGTCGGGAATGAACACGACAGCATCGGCGTCGCGCCCCGGCATAATGCTACCGCACTTGTCGTTGGCTCTAACCACAAGCAAACAACCGATGCCAGAGCCGACGCCCAAGTTCTTACAGCTCGGTCACGACAACGCCGTTGTAAACCTCGTCCCAACGGTCCATGACCAGATGACCGGTCATGGGATCCATGGCATTAAGCTTGCCGCAGGTGTTGGCGGTACGCAGCACCGTCTCGTCGTCCGCGCCGGCAGCGATGGCATGCGCGAAACCGGCGATAGTGGAGTCGCCGGAACCCGTAGCGTTAACGGCAGGAATATCGGGGGTCTTGGCACGGAACGCGCGTCCGTTGTGGAAGCCCACGGAGCCGGCAGCGCCCATGGACACGACGACCCAGGGGATATCGGAGAAGCGGTCATCAGAGGCGAGTGCGGCCCGGAGCTCGTCCACATCGTCGGTGGTAAAGCTCGTGCCCAACAAGCCGTTGATCTCGGTTAGGTTAGGCTTGACCAGCTCGGGCTTGACCTCGGACTTGAGGGCAGCCTCAAGCGAAGCGCCCGAGGTATCGAGCAGCACCTTGGCGCCGGCGTTCTCGGCAATGCCCGTAATCTTGGCATAGTAGTCCGCCTCGACGCCGCGGGGCAGCGAACCCGAAATAGTGACGACGTCGGCCTTGCCAGCCAGCTCGGTAAACTTGGCGGTAAAGGCATCCAGCTCCTCGGGGGCAATCGTCGGGCCGCTCTCGAGCAGCTCGGTCTGGTTGCCGGCGTGGAGGATGTTGAGGCAAATGCGAGTCTCGCCCTTGATGGGCACAAAGTCGTTGTTAATACCGTTGGCATCCATAAGCTCTGCCATATAGGCGCCCATATGGCCACCGAGCAGACCGGTTGCCACAACGTCGTCGCCCAGCTGGCCCAGCACACGGGCCACGTTGAGACCCTTGCCGCCGGCGGTCTTTTCGGGCGTCACACGGTTGACGTCGTCGATAATGAGCTCATCGAGCTGATAGCGCGTATCGACGGACGGGTTCATCGTAACGGTGAGGATCATTTTAGCTCCTTATCTCGCAGGCTCCTTGTGCCTCGCGATACGAGTCGACAAAACGGAATTACAGAATCTCAATCGTGAACGAGCGAACGACAGTCTCCTTGGGCTTGGCGACAAGGCAGCCGCGCTTATGCTCAAGTACGTCGTCCTCATCGGAGCAGGTCGAGAGGCCGCCCCAGGGCTCAACTGCCACAAAATCGCCCTCGGGCTTACTCCACACGATGAGGTACGGGAAACCCTCAAAACTCAAGCGAACGCCCTTGTCCTCGCCCTTCTTGGAAAGCGTGACCTGACGGCTCTCGAGCACGTCATAGATGGTCTCCGCAAAATCGAAGAGCTCATGCGACAGGGGCAGCGTCTTTCCCACCATGGGATTCTTTGAACGGTTAGCTACATCAATCAAGCCAGTCGAGGGTACGGCGGTGCAAAGCTCCGCAGCCTCGTCTTTCTCGAAGCGCAACTCGTAGTCCGTATAGGCCTCGCCCTCGTCGAGCGGGCACCTAAAGCCGGGGTGTCCACCGATAAAGAACGGCATGTCCTCGGTGCCCTCGTTGGTCACCTCATAGGAAACGCGCACGGCAGCGTCCTCGAGCGTATAACGAGCGACAAGCTTAAACGGGTAGGGATAATCTCTCAGCAGCGCGGCGTTATCCTCCGAAGCCAGGCACATAGCCAGCTCGTTTGCGCTTTGGCTCAGCAGCTTCCACTCCTGTTTGCGCGCAAACCCGTGGCGAGCGAGCTTTACATGATGCCCGGCAAACGTCATGGCGCTGCCATCGCGCAGGCCTCCGCAAATCGGGAAGCAAATCGGTGCCTGGCCGGACCACACGGCGGGATCGCCCTGCCACAAGTACTCGCGGCCTCCGGCCTCAATCGAGGTAAACGAACCACCAGCCGTGGACACCTTAATAGAAATCGAATCGTTGGAGAGAGCGTATTCCATTGCCCATCCTTTCGAACAACTGCTTTTGCTCGCAAGTATCCGTCTCGGCCCTGACCAAAGGACAAACCCGCACGCTCAACGATGTGTCCGGTATCCCAGCCATGCAACGGGGTACCATACAGACATTGATGCAATTACAGCTGGAAGGCCTTCTTATGCGAACCATCATCCTCTACGCCTCGCGCCATCACGGCAATACGAAAAAGCTCGTGGACGCCATCGTCGAGGCACACCCCGAGATCGATACCCTCGACGTCAAGGCGCTCGGCAAAAACGAGTATCCCAACCTGCACGAATATCATCTGATCGGTGTCGCCACGGGCATCTATTACTCCGAGATCGACAAGGATATGGCACGCGTGCTCACTAACGTGCTGCAGCCGCAGGACAAGGTGTTTGGCCTTATGACCTACGGTGGCAAAAACAAGTGGTATGGCAAGGATATCGACGGCATCTGCCGCATGAGGCAGGCCATCTTTATGGGTGTCTACGGCTGCCCCGGCTTTGATACGTGGGGGCCGTTCAAACTCGCCGGCGGTGTCCAAAAGGGACACCCGACCGCTGAGGAAATTAAGGGCGCCGTCGACTTCTTCGACAAGATCGAAGACGAGTATGGCGACATCATCGTCGAAGAGTACGCCAAGCGCGAGAAGCGCCTAGCATACGAGAAGGAGCATCCTGCAGGAGGCCTGGTGGCCGGCGTTAAGCGCACGGTAAAGAAGATCGCTAACAAGCTGTAACTGTGAAGGTACTTTTGAGCGTTTAACCCATGCGGCGGGTCCGAGCAGATTCGGGCCCGCCGTCTTTTTCTATCGTTACTCGGTAAAGGCGTTACCGACGCTCTGACCGCCAACATACGTCTCGACGAGGGTGAGCTCATGGTCGAACACGACAAAGTCGGCGTCGCGACCCGGCATGATGCTGCCGCACTTATCCTCGATGTGTACGGAGCGTGCCGGCACCTCGGTTGCCATGCGAATGGCGATATCGGCACTGGCGATGCCCCAGTCGACGATGTTCTTGACGCCCTGGGCAAGCGTGAGCACCGAGCCGGCAATGCTCTTGCCGTCGGCGAGCCAGCACAGGTTGTCCTTCATGATGACGTCCATGCCGCCACTGGTATAGCTGCCCTCGGGCATGCCGCCACAACCCAGGCAGTCGGTGATGAGCACCGTATGCTGCCAGCCCTTTGCCTGCAGCAGCGCCTTGATAGCGCCAGGGTTTACGTGCTTGCCGTCACAGATGATCTCGGCGTAGGTCTCGGGCGTGGACATGGCAGCACCCACAACACCGGGCTCACGGTGATGCAGTCCGCGCTGGCCGTTATAGGTATGCGTAAAGCAGCTGGCACCGGCGTTGATGGCGGCGATGCACTCATCGTAGGTGGCGTCGGAGTGACCGATGCTGGTCACCACACCCTTGGCGTTCAGAGCAGCCGCATAAGCAGCGGCACCGTCGTGCTCGGCCGCCATGGCGCTCTTAACGATGCGACCGCCCGCAGCCTCCTGCCACTGATCGAAGACCTCCTCGGAGGGATCGATAAGATAAGCGGGGTTCTGCGCGCCCACGTGCTTCATGGTAAAGAAAGGGCCCTCCAGGTAGATGCCCTGAATGCGAGCACCGCAGAAGTCGGGGCCACGGCCCTCGTCCGCCTGAGCGATGGCGGCGCAGGCGTCCTTGATCTGCTCGACGCCATCGGTGAACGTCGTGGGCAGCCAGCTGGTGGTACCGCGACGGGCGAGCTCGGTCGAGCTGATATCGATGCCCTCGGGATCGTTATCGGTAGTCGAATGGTTATAGAAGCCATGGATGTGGGTGTCGACCATGCCCGGCGCGATCCACGATCCCGTGTAGTCCTTGATCTCGCAGGAGGGCTCGTCGGCCTGCCAAGCGCCAAAGACGCCGTCCTCGATCATAAGATAGCCGCCTTGTTGCGGGCCTGCCGGCAAGAAGAACTTGTCAGCCTTAATTGCGTACGTGCTCATATGTACTCCTCACTTCTAAAGCAGTTGACTGTGGTGATGTTTATACCCAGCTCGCGTAAAACAAAAAGCGCCCGCCCGCCGTTATGAGCGGACGGGCGCCCTTACAGGGGGACGCGATTAAGCAGTGAAGGGGTGAATCGTCACGCCCTTGACCACGCGGTTGACCGTGCCGGTGGGGCTCGGCGTGTCGGGCGTGTTGCCCACGCGCACGGAGTTAAGCAGGCTGATAGCCTGGGCAAACATCACGAACGGCAGAGCAAGGTAGCCCTCGGGAAGTGCCTCGTAGCCCTTAAAGGTGAAGGACTCACCCTCGTAGACAGTAGCGCCATCCTGCTGAACGGCAACGGTGTGCTGAGCGATCTCGTCGCCACCGATCTCGTTGAGGATGTCGATGTCGTACTGACGGGTGTAGGCGTCGTTGTTGACGAACACGAACACGAGGGTCTTATCGTCGACGAAGGACTTGGGTCCGTGACGATAGCCCATGGAGGTGTCATAGGAAGTAGCGACCAGACCGTGAGCGAGCTCGAGGATCTTGAGCTGGCTCTCCTGGGCAAGGCCACCGAAGGAGCCAGAACCCAAGTAGGTCACGCGGTTGAAGTCTCCAGCGAGGTAATCGGCGACCTCGGGCTCGCGGGAGATGACCTCCTCGCCCATCTTAGCGATGGTCTCGACCCACTCGGCCTTCTGCCCGTCAGAGGCAGTGTCGAAAATAAGGGTGGCGAGCAGGGTCATGCAGGAATAAGAACCGGTCATGGCGAAGCCCTTGTCGTTGGCGCGCGGAATGAGCAGCGTCAGCGCGTTGGGATCATCGGCAGACTCGACGGCGAGCTTGCCCTCGGGAGCGCAGGTGATGTTGAGGAATTTGACGTTGTGGACAAGCTCCTTGGCAACGGCAACGGCGGCAAGGCTCTCGGGGCTGTTGCCAGAGCGGGCAAAGGAAACCACGAGCGTGGGATCCTCGGCACGCAGGAAGTCGCGCGGGGCGCTCACGATGTCGGTCGTGGCGATGGGCTTAAAGTCGTAGAGATCAGTGTTGCCAGCGTGACGCAGGTACGGGGCGCAGGTATCGCCAACGTAGTCAGACGTACCGGCACCGGTGAAGACAACGGACAGACGGCCCTCGCCCATAGCGCGAGCCTCGGCCAGAAAGGCCTCGATGGTCTCCTTGTTCTCACGATAGATGTTGAGCGTATCACGCCAAAGCTCGGGCTGCTGAGCAATCTCGGCCGTGGTGATCTGGGCGCCGAGCTCGGTGAGCTCCTCGACACTCTTCTCGAACATTTCTAATACCTCTCTCTAGAAGTAATCCTCTGACGTGCAATTATACACTTCGGTTGGTTATCTGGTAGTAACCAGTTAAATGCAAGGAATCACCATATGGAAACGATGCGAACACTAGTTGCTACGCTGGTGGTAAACCTTGTATTTAAACTGATCGGCACGAGCAACCGAGAGCGTATACTCCACAACCTCGTTTGACTCGTTATACGTAGTCCTGACCAAATCGAGCACAGGCGACCCCTCGACAATTGCCAAAAGGTGGGCATCGGTGGGACGGGCTATGCTCGCATAGAACTCCTCTTCGGCCACGCGAATCTTTTGCTGAAAGTCCTGCTCAATCACATCGTAAAGCGGCTTACTCTCCAGCAGTGGTCGCTTTAGGGACAGAAATTGACGAACCGGCAGATAGCTGCGTTCGACCATCATGGGCATGTTGTCGGCAGAACGAAGGCGCTTGAGCTTAAAAATGCGATCACCGATATGCAATCCCATATGCTCGGCTAGATTCTTATCGGCCTCCATCTCACAAAACTCGAGAATCGTGGTCTCGGGGTCGCGACCCATCGCGCGCATCTGTTCGGTAAAGCTGTAGGACTGCATAAGATTGGTTGCCTTTGCCGAACGGTCGGTCACAAAGGTACCGCGACCGTGCTGCCGAACCACCAGTCCCAAACGCTCCAGTTCCTGCAGAGCCAGGCGTACCGTGGTGCGCGAGAGACCATAGCGCTCCGAAAGTTCGCGCTCGGAAGGAATCATGTCACCGGCGCGATATTCATGGTCAATCTTTTCGGTCAGAATATCGACCAGCTGATCGTACAGCGGTTGCTTACGCGCCCCGATCGCCATCCTATCCTCCCATTTTCTCAAACTCGGCTACTACCTTGGGTGGTTAACATTATCTGTCTGCCACATCCGAATCATCAAGAAAACAAAAGCCGCGCGCTCTTTCGAGCACGCGGCTTTTAACATACACATGGCTTAAGGGGTCGGGGTGTGAGCCGCGTAGGGACACACCCCTCAAGCTAGAGCCTTACCAGATGCTCGGCCAGAGACCAAGCGGGCCAGCGCCCAGGATGCCCAGGACGAAGAGCAGCAGAATGCCCTTGGTCGGGGTCCAGCTGTGCTTAGCGAACATGTAGTAAAGCAGCAGCGTAAGCATAAGCGGGACAAGCTTCGGGACGATGGTGTTGAGGGTATCGGCAACAGAGAAGTTGACCGGATCCTCGGTAACGGTGCCGTAGGTCACGGACTCCATGCCGTTGCCCAGATCGGTGACGCCGCACTCGACAGCGTTGCCGTCGGCATCGGAAGCGGTGAGGGCGTTGCCGTCCTTATCGGTCATGGCGATGGTACCGGCCTCAGCGGTCTCGGTATCGATGCCCTCCATACCGGTGAAGTTCTCGGCCTCCTTCTCGGAGACGATCACGGTAGTAGCGGAGAGGCCACGGGTGGTGCCGTTGGGAATCTGGAGGTTGATCTGGGTGCCACCCATGGTGACGACCAGGCAACCGACGACGAAGACGCCCATGATGGAAGCGGCGCGCGTGAAGGCCTGCATGTTGGCGGTCAGAGCGTCAATAGCGCTGGTGCCAAGCTTGTAGGACCAGTTCATGAGCCAGAAGCGCAGTGCGAACTGGACGGCGTTGAAGATCACCAGGAAGATGATCGGCGCAGCGGCGTTGCCGTTGATGGCCATGTTGGAGGTGATGCCAGCCGTGATAGGCACGAGCGTCAGCCAGAACAGGGCGTCACCGATACCACCGAGCGGGCCCATTGCGGCGACGCGGACGGCGCGAATCGTGGGGATGTCAACCTTGTTCTGCTCGAGCGAAAGCACGATGCCCATAACAAAGGTGACGAGGAACGGGTGAGTATTGAAGAACTCCAGGTTGTGGCTCATGGAAGCCGCGAGGTCGTTCTTGTTGGTGTGGATCTTCTCCAGACCGGGGATGATGGAGTAGAGCCAGCCAGCGGCCTGCATACGCTCGTAGTTGAACGAGGCCTGCAGGAAGCAGGAGCGCCAAGCCATCTTGTTGAGGGTCTTCTGGTCGAGCTGCGGAGCAGGAGTGAGATCCTCGTAGTGCTCCGGGATCACATACTCATTAGATGCCATCTTCGAAGTCACCTCCGTCAGAAACAGCTGCACCCTTCAGCTCGGTCTGCTGCTGGAAGTCCCAGAAAACGATGCCGAAGCCGATGAGAGCGAGGATGAGCAGGGCAGGAGTTGCCAGAGAATCGTTGGCAACGGTGATGATCGCGAGGCCAAAGCCCATGAGGAAGAAGCCCCACATGTCGCGGTTCATCATAACCTTGAGCAGGACGGCGAAGCCGACGAAGCGCATCATGCCGCCTGCAGCGGAGAGACCGGTCTGCAGCCAAGCCGGGATGGCGGAAGCGATGGTCTGACCGATGGTAGCGCCAGCGATGAAGAACAGGGTGACGACGATAGCGAAGATCAGGCCGAGCAGAGCCATGGCGAAGTAGTTCAGACGCTCGATACCCTTGGTGTCAGCGTTGTGAGCCATGTTGTCCGCGGAGGACATGAGCGGCGACATAAGCGTGAAGACCAGGGTAACGCCGAGCTGACCAAGCAGAGCGAACGGAATGGCAAGGCCGACTGCCGCGTTGGGCTCGAGGCCCGTGGCGATTGCGAGAATGGCTGCCATGATGCCGCCGATGACGGCGTTAGGCGGCTGAGCGCCTCCGATCGGCATGTTGCCGATCGTCATGAGCTGATAGGTACCACCCACGAGAAGACCGGTGTTGAGGTCGCCAAGGATAAGACCGATGACGGCGCCGGTGACGATGGGCTGATAGAGAGACTCGAGGAAGTTGAACTGGTCGATTGCCGCGACGAACGTGACGATGAAGACCAGAGCGACCTGGATGATCGAGTATTCCATCTTGCTCCTCCTTTCAAAATGCATGTACGCACTTTTGATATCACGTACAGAACGTCAGGGTTTCACTCCTGACAATGTGGATCACGAGGATTACGAGAAGAGCTTGCTCGTGTCCTCAACAGGCGTGCTCGGAACGCGCCTGATCTCCAGCTCCACCCCCAATTCCTGCAGCTCTTTAAACGCAGCGACATCCTCGTCGTTAACTGCGACGGAGGTGGCGACTTGGCGCTTTCCCTCCGACATGTGCATGTTGCCGATGTTTACCTTCTTTATAGGCACACCGCCCTTGACGAGCGTAAGCACGTCTTCCGGTGTTTCGGCCACGATGAAGATCTTCTGGCGCGGGCTCGCCTTGCCGATGACGTCGATGGTCTTCTGCAGAGAGAAGAAACGCGTAGCGACGCCGGCGGGAGCGGCCATCTTCATGAGGTTCTGGCGCATGGTATTGGTCGAAACGTCGTCGTTGGCGACGAGGATGAGGTTGGAGCCCAGAGTGGAGTTCCACTGGGTGGCAACCTGACCATGAATCAGTCGGTTATCGATGCGGGTAAGAAGAATGTTGGGTTCTGCCATGTTGATCAGCTTCCTTTCGCTATTTGCTGACGACAGTTACTTGATCTCCTGAATCGCGTAACGCGAAACATCTACGACGGCTCCGGATCGGACCTTGATCTGGACCTTCTCGCCTTCGATGCCCTTGACGGTTCCGTAGATACCGCCGGCGAAAAGAACCTCCTGACCCGGCTTGAGCTCGGTGTGCAGCTCCTTGAAGTACTTCTGCTTCTTCTTCATGTTGATTTGCGACCAGATGGTGTAAATCAAGCCCATGATGACAAGCAGGCCTAAAAGAGCGACCGAGGAGCTCAGGACGTTGGCTCCGAAATCGGCCATTAGATGCCGTCCTCGTCGCCGAAGATATCCTCTTCGTCGGAGCCGGCAACGGATGCGACCGTCTGGGCGGTGATGCCCGTCTGGCCAACGGTCACTGCCTGCTCGCCAAGCTCGGCGAGCGTGGCATTGCCGCGGAGGAACAGAAGCTCAATAACCATGGGGAGGTTAGTGCCGGTCAGAACCTCGACGTTGTCGACATCCTGGGCAATCATCATCGACTGGTTAAACGGGGTGCCGCCAAGCAGGTCGGTAAAGACGAGCACGCCATCGCACTCCTCGCGCATGGCGGTAATAGCGGCGCGGAGATCCTCGCCGTAGGAAGCAGCCTGATCGCCCTCAAAAGGAACGACGGTAAAAGCGGGCTGGTCACCGGCAACCATAGCGATAGCGCTTGCGAGACCGGGTGCGAACTGTCCATGACCGGTAAGAATAAAGCCAACCATTCAAATTTCCCTTCCGAAGGTGTGTACGATCTGAGTCCGATGATTTTCGGAAGCCAGCGGGCGCTCGCCCTTAAAGCTTCTTGGAAAGCGTTCTTTGAAGACCAGTGGTTTCTCAACTGGTAGTAACCACGTGACGTGTTGTTGTCACTATATCACCCCAGAAGAGGTCGCTTTCGTTGATTCATACAGTAAAACGTTTTTGCACCGCTCACGGTGATATTTCGACCGTTTACCGGTCGTTAACACATCTACCTGCGGTTTTGAAACCGTTTCGAAATGCTTTGGCAAAAGATCGGATCTTTTTTCCGTGTCTAAACAACGCAGGGCGGCTAAAAATGGCGTGTAGAAAAATTGCAGGTCATTGTGAAGATATGTGAATTGGTCTTTTTGACTTAATACCAGTCTGAACCAGTTTTGAGATTATCGGCGAACGGTCGTTTTCGACCGTTCACCGGTTACTTGCAATCGTTTGCAGTTGTTTTCCCAGATGAATTAGGGAGACCCGATGAAGCACGTGCGTGATCATTCAATCTGCCCTTTCCGTCTCAATAGATAGCCCTCCAACGCAAAAAGCCCCCTAGAACGATGTCCGTTCTAGGGGGCTTCATCAGATATTTCGGCTTCGTACTCGAAGGCTCAGGTAATCTTTACGCAAACAGGCCGTAGATGCTGATATTGGCCTTGGCGTAGAGGCCGTTGGCGTACTCGGTCCACTTGGAGCTGGCGTTCGAGGCCTGCGAAGAGTACTGCTGGTAGGCAGTGTAATAGGCGGTCATGGCCTGCTTATAGGTAGCGCTATCGGCCGTAAAGGCATCGTCGGCAAAAGCCTTAGCGTAGGTGCTATCGGCGTCCTTCCAGGTGCCCTTCTTGCTATCCCACTCGTCACCGGCAAGGTTGATGATGTAATCGGCGTAGTCCTTGCTCGCGGTGTCCTCGTTGCCGTCAGAAGGCTCGGTCGGAGCGATCGGCATGCTTGCGGAGCTATCGCCCACCTTCTTCTTGTAGAGCTTCTGCAGCGTCGCGGACTGGCGGACGATCTGCTTGGCCTGGTCCTTGGACACGCCATACTGCGTGGCCATGGTCTTGTAGTCCGAAGTGCCGATGGAATCCTCGGCGTACTCCTTCATCTCCTTAGAAGAGACGGTGATGCCCTCATCCTCGGCAGCGTCCAGCAGAATCTGGTTGCGCACGTAGGACAGGATAACGTCGGCAGAGGGAGCGGTGTAGTTGCCATCGCTATCCTTGACGGTATCAAGGCTGTACTGGCTCTCGATGGCCTCGCGCGCGGTGATGTCGCTCTTCTTGCCGTTGTAGCTGTAGCTTGCCACGGTCGAATCGAGCTGGTCCTCGGTGAGGGTCGCCGAGCCGACGCCCTTGCCGCCAAAACCACCGTTGCCGATAAAGAAGCCGACCACAGCAGCGATCACGATGGCGACCACAAAGGCGGCAATCATCGTCTTCTTGTGCTTGGATGCGCTGTCGTCCACGTCGGAGTCATCGTCCTCGTCCTGCTCCTCAGGCATGAGGTTCTCGTCGGCGGCATCCGCGGCAATCTGAGCCTCCAGGCGGGCGTCCTCCTCCTCGGCGGTCGTGCCGGCAGCAATGTGCTCGGCAGACGTACCTGCGACCAGATCGATCTTCTCGTCCTCGTCACCGTCGGGGCCTTCGCCGCGCTCGATGATCTGGATGCCGTCGATCTCGTCCTTCTCGTCCTTCTTTTGAATCAGACCCATATCAGTTACTCCTTGTTAAGAAACATAGTCCTCAATAGAATACGCCCGACAGAGCGCCGGGCGTATTCATTCTCAGGTTATCCGCAAACGTATAAGTACCGCTTAGGCGTTTGAAAGCCGTATCCCCTTAGGCAAGATGCGCGATAACGGCATCGGCAAAGGCCTGCGTGCCCACGGCGCCCTCAATGGAGCCGGTCTGGGCACGACGCACGTCACCGGTAACCTGCTCGCCCTCGTCGAGCGTGGCAGATACGGCGGCGCGAATGCGATTGGCAGCGTCGTTCTCGCCCAGATGATCGAGCATCATAGCCGCAGACAGAATCTCGGCCGTGGGGTTAGCGATATCCTGGCCAGCGATATCGGGCGCGGAGCCATGCGTGGCCTCAAAGATGGCACAGTCGGCTCCGATATTGGAGCCGGGGGCCATGCCAAGGCCGCCTACAAGACCGGCGCACAAGTCGCTGACGATATCGCCATACAAATTGGGCAGGACTAGAACATCGAAGTCGTTGGGGTTCTGAACCAGACCCATGCAGGTGGCGTCGACGATCTTGTCGTTGAACTCGATATCGGGATAGTTGGCAGCCACCTCGCGAGCCACGCGCAGGAACAGGCCGTCAGTCGCCTTCATGATGTTGGCCTTATGCACGGCCGTCACCTTTTTGCGGCCGCAGCGGCGAGCATACTCAAAGGCGTACTCCACAATACGGCGGCTCTTGGCGATGGAGATGGGCTTGATCGAGATGGCGGAATCCGCGGCGAAGGTTTTCTGACCCGAGCGCTCGACAAGCTGTGAAAGCTCCTCGACCTCGGCAGCGCCTTCGTCGAACTCAATACCAGCGTAGAGGTCCTCGGTGTTCTCGCGCACGATAACCAGGTCGACATCGCGGAAGCGCGAGCCATCGCCCGGTTGCGACAGGCAGGGGCGCACGCAGGCGTACAGATCGAAGTACTTACGCAGGGCAACGTTGACGCTGCGGAACCCCGTACCGACCGGCGTGGTGATGGGGCCCTTGATGGCAACTTTGGTCTGGGCGACGGCATCGAGCACATGCTGGGGCAGCGGCGTGCCAAACTCGTCCATGACGCCGGCACCGGCCTCCTGGACGTTCCAATTGATCTGGACACCGGCGGCCTCGACCACGCGGCGCATGGCCTGCGTAATCTCGGGACCGATACCGTCACCGGGAATCAGGACTACATCGTGCGCCATAATCTGTTACTCCTCGTCTTCGGCGTCGTCAGATTTTTTAACGCTAGCACGCTTCTTCTTTTTGGAGAGATCCAGGCCAAAACGTTTAACAAGCATTTCGCAAATCTCGCTCGAACGGGCCTTGAGATAGCTGCCCTTGCCGTTCTCGGCATCGAACTTAAGGCGCAGCGCAAGCTTCTCGGCGATCTCGGCATCGATCTCGCCTTTGCCAAACTCGTACAGGCAGCCGAGCATATCGCGATACTCGAGGTCACCGTGGTAGCACTGGATGGCCTCGTCCAGGATGGGCCAAGCCTCGCGCGAACGCTCGACGCTCGTGGCACCCCACACGCACAGCAGGCGGAAGGCGGCATAGCGCAGCGTGGAGGAAATCTCGTCAAACAGTGCGGTCTCGGCGCCCTCAAAGGCATCGCCCAGCTGGTCGGGGCAGGTGGTGGCGAGCGCCGCCAGGGCATCGAGGGCCTCCCAGCGAGTCTGAGCCTCGGGCCGGTCGAGCGCCTCGATCAGCGCGGGCACGCAGGGCACGACGCGCTGCGGGTCGCGCTCGGCAAGCAGGTGCAGCACGCGGGCGGCAAACTGGCGGATACGGCGCGTGGGGCAGCCGAGCTCCTGGACCAAGCGGTAGACGGTGTTCTCGTTCTCCTCTGCCAGCTGAAGCTGTGCCAGCTCCTCGTCGGTGAGCTGTTCGTCTTTGTTTTCTGCCATAGTTACCTCTTCTTACTATTTCTTAGTGTGCCTGCCAGCACCCTTGCTGTCATCGGTGACCGAGATGAGCTGTCGGTCAGCCGCGCCATTGCGACGCGCGCGGCGGCGCTCCTCGGCGTCTCCCGCGTCGGCGGCGGCGCGATGAGCCTGGTTGATGTTAAAGACCTCATCGTGCTTGCGCCACGGACCAACGGACTCGCCAAAGCTCATCTTAAGGCCGGCGATAAAGCCGCCAAGCCAGCCGATCGGCGCAAACTGCACCAGCGGGAACAGCGAGAACACCCAGGTCAGCAGGACGACTGCCGCCGC
Source organism: Collinsella sp. SGI.178 (assembly GCF_050313495.1). Taxonomy (NCBI): domain Bacteria; kingdom Bacillati; phylum Actinomycetota; class Coriobacteriia; order Coriobacteriales; family Coriobacteriaceae; genus Collinsella; species Collinsella sp. SGI.178. The sequence continues at coordinate 60,567 of NZ_JBNPLM010000008.1, forward strand.
CCCTGCAAAGTTGGCAATCCAGTAGTCGCGCTTGGTGATGACGCGCTTTTCGCACGCCCACTGGCCGCACAAAAAGCCAATGTAGATCGCAAAGAGAAAGAGCACTAGTGCAAGCACCACGAACGTCCAGCTCATGGGCGCTACTCCTCGTGATGGTGGCCGCAGCAGCACTCGTGGCCGTCGTCATGGCCGTGGCCGCCGCAGCACTCGTGGTCCTCGCCATGGTGGTGGCCACAACCGCACTCGTGGTCGTCGCCATGCTCGCCGCAACCACAGCCTTCCTCGTGAGCACCATGCTCCTCGGGACGATACTGCGACCAGTCCAGACCGGCGGCAATGGCGTCGGCCTCCTCCTTATAGAGGACATTGATGGCCTGGGTACCCAGCTTGGCACCACCGATGGCGTCGAGCATGTCATAGAGCGTAAAGGCCACGTCGGCGCCGGGCAGCGCAAGCTCGCGGTCGTCGGCATAGGCGAGCGCCAAGCGCAGGTCCTTGATGAAGTGCTCCACCATAAAACCGGGCTTGTAGTCGCCGTCGAGCGCCTTGGGCGCCAAGCTCTCCATGGCACCGGACTTGCCGGTGCCGCCCAGGATCATCTGACGGGTCTTCTCCATATCAAGGCCGCTCAGCTCGGCAAACGCCAGCGCATCGGCCATGCCGACCATGCAGGCGCCCAGCGACACCTGGTTGGCGAGCTTGGCAGCCTGGCCCTTGCCGGCGCCGTCGAAGCAGCAGATGGTTGCCGCAAAGGTGGAAAGGATATCGCGGACCGGGGCAATGTCGTTCTCGGTAGCGCCCACGATAGCCGTAAGCGTGCCGGCGATAGCACCCGACTCGCCGCCGGTGACGGGGCAGTCAAACGCCATGCGGCCGGAAACCTGGGCGGCCTCGGCAATGTCGCGCGCCAGCTCGGGCGAGCTCGTGGTGAGGTCGATCAGGACCGCACCGGGCTTAGTGCACGCGAGCAGACCGTCGCCCGCCAGGTAGAGCTCCTCGACCTCGGAGGGATAGCCCACCATGGTAAAGACGACGTCGGCGTTCGCCGCGGCATCTGCCGGCGTATCGGCCCAGACGGCACCGCGCTCAACAAGCGCTGCAGCCTTGGACTTGGTGCGGTTGTTGACCGTGACGGGATAGCCAGCGTCCAGAATGTGGCCGGCGATAGGGGCACCCATGATTCCGGTGCCGATAAATGCGACAGAGAGCTTGTTTGCCATGAAACCTTTCCTTTTGGGTTGGGTGTTATTACCAGGTTGAATACTCGTTGCCAGCGTTTGGGCTGTGAGTCGAGGGCGATTACGGACGCAGCGCTTGTCTACTGGCCGCGCACGCGGCGGGCGATGCGGTCGGAAAGCGACGCCTTGTCGGTGCGGTTCTTGCCCCAAAACGCGCAGGCCACCATGCCGGGGCCCACGTGCGAGCCGATGGTGGGGCCCACGGAGCTGCGAATGATCGTGACGTCGGCGCAGCCCTCCTCCTTGCGGATGGCGGCTTCGAGCCAGTCACCGTCCTTTTCGGCATCGGCCGTCATGATGGCGATGGGCATGGTGCGATCGGGCACGTAGTTCTCGCGGAACGACTTGAGGATGGACTTGAGCGCCTTCTTGCGGCCGCGGTTGACGCCGATCAGCGACAGCGAGCCGGCAAGGTCGTAGGAGAGCTCGGGCTTGACGTCGAGCTTTGCCGTGAGCTGCGCCGCCGCGGGCGGAATGCGGCCGCCGGCAGCCAGCGCATCGAAGCTCTCGAGCGTAAAGTAGCCGTGCACGTAGGTCTTGGCCTCGTTTGCCCAATCGACCAGCTGCTTGGCAGTCAGTCCCGCCGAACGCTGGCGCACGGCCTCAAGCGCCAGGAGCTCGCCGGTCGCGCAGGGCAGAGCGTTGTCGACCACGTAGAGCTCAAAGTTGGGATACTCGGCGCGCACGGCATCTGCCGCCTGGCACGCAGAGTTGTAGCTCGACGACAGCGCCGAGGTAAAGCACAGGTAAACCGTGGGCGTGCCCTCTTTGGCGCACTCGGTAAAGAACTCGATATAGCGACCGAGCGACACAGCCGAGGTGGACACGCGGGCACCGGCGCGCATACGGTCGTAGAACTCCTTAGGGCTCATGCTCGACCAGATGTCGTCCGTGCGCTCCTTGCCATCGATAATGAAAGGGAAGCCCAAGATATCGACATCGAGGTTCGCGGCGACCTCGGGGTTAAAGTCGCAGCAGGTATCGACGACGATACGGCAACGGTCCGAATGACCGGCGGATGCGGCCTTGTCCATCAAAGCGACTCCTTACGTAAAAAAGGCGGCCACCCGCATGGGATGGCCGCCAACCGTTAACTCATGCAAGTTAACGTATTTTACTCGTCAAGTGTTTCGATGCGGGGCTTGATGATGCCATATCCACCATTCTTACGGTGATACACCACATTGATGAGGCCAGTCGTCGCGTTCTCGAACACGTAGAAGTCGTGGCCGAGCAGATCGGTCTGCACCAGCGCCTGCTCCTCAGTCATCGGGGTGACATCGATGACCTTCTCGCGGACGAGCAGGTCGTCGTCCTCCTCGGGCAGCAGCAGGTCGGCCAGATCCTCGACGCGCTCGACCGGTGCGACATCCGCGGCGCTGGCACCGCCCTGGCGGTTGTCCACAACCTTGGTCTTGAACTTGCGCAGCTGGCGGGTGACCTTATCGGCGGAGAGATCGATGGCGGCATACATATCTGCGCCGTGCTCGGCGACGCGAATCACAGAGCCGCGGGCACGAACCGTGACCTCGACGATTGCCGGGTTGGGGTTCGAGGGGTTCTTCTCATAACGAAGCACGACGTCGACTGTCATGGGCTCGATATCGAAAACCTTGAGCGCCTCGCCGATCTTCTCGTCCACATGCGCACGCAGAGCATCGGTTACCGTCGTCTTGCGTCCAGAAACCTTGATATCCATACGTGGCTCCAATCTGCCTCGGGGACTTACTGTACTGGCTATGTACCCATTGCCGTGCATTTAATCACCCGAATTCCCAAAGGCCCGAATAACGACTGCTTGATACCGCATACCGAAGTCTCGCACTTTTCCGCGGCAAAGTGCGCTATATGAGGGCGTCGGCGGAGTTGGTTTTTCTCCTGGAAATTGCCCTTGAGCTGCTGGTTTTATCAAAATTGAAAAGCCGGGCTCCCCTATGGGGGAGACCCGGCCATGCGTGTTGAAATCGTGAAGAAGCACCTTGTTCAATGTATGGCAGGCGCCACCCCTACCAATAACTAGCTATTGAGCTTGTTGATGTCATCGTCGGTGATGGCGCCCTCCTGGCTAGACGACGGGCTGTCGCCGTTGTTATCGGAGGTGTCGCCATCGGAGGACTCGGTCTCGTTGGACGTGGATTCGGATGCCTGCACATTGGCCCCCGAAACAGTCTTGGCGGTAAGGTCATAGGGCATTTGGCCGTACCAGACGCAGTGGACCGCCTCGAGCGTGCCGTCGACCGTGATGTCGTCGAGGGCATCGCCCACGGCACGGCACAGCTCATCGTTAGAGCTAAGGCCTGCGACGCCAAGCGTGGAGGGCGTCTCGAGCGTGCCGACACAGGAGATCTGGCTCATCAGGCGCGCGAGGTAACCACCGGCCGTGGAATCACAGATCACGTAATCGACCTCGCCCGACTCGAGTGCCTCGAAGCACTCGTTGATGTTGGAGAAGGTCTTTTGGTTGGCCGTGATGCCCTGTTTGGCGAGCGCTTCCTGCGAGGCCGAGAAGGTCTGAACGCCCAGGGTAGCGGTGTTAAGCGTTTCGGTGGAAACGCTCAACGACTCGCCGTCAGTGCTCTTGCCGAATACGGCGGGGGCGTCGTACAGACAGGTGCCAAGCGAGCTGATATCGCCGTCCGTAGAGCTGACGTCGCCAATGAAGATATCGGCCTTTTTATCGCTGAGCGCGGAATCGGCCGAGGACGCATCGACAAAGGCGACCTTGAGACCCATGCGGCATGCGAGGGCGCGAGCGGAATCGACCGCATAGCCCGTGAGGTTTCCGTCGGCATCCTGCATGGCTTGCGGGGCATCGGAAGTATCGAGGGCGACCGTCAGGGTTCCCGGCGTGACCAGGGCATCGTCCGATACCGTGGGGGTAACGGTCTCGCGCTCGATCTGGTCGATCGTGGGCGTCGTGAACGTGGACAGTGGATTGAACGCGCACCCACTCAGGCCCAAAACGGCAATGACCGCCGCGGTCCCAGCACCCAACCGAGCTGCATGCATCAAGCTGCCCCTCACCATGTCCGCTACCCTGCCTTCTGTGTCGTATACGATCCGTGCCCTGCACGGAATATCGGGTTGTTCCCACCAGCTGACCTGGTATTTGACCCCACACTTGCGCACCGGGGCGTTTGCTCGGGAGGCCGCAGCCACCTTCACGACTGGCCCGCTCGCCCGCGAGGCGGTATTGCCCCAAAGAAAGTAGAACGGACGGTGCGGCTTACATCTAGGACGCGCCATGATCGCGCCGCGCGCACGCGGTCGCTTACGTGGATCCCTTTGACCGCGTCTGTCTTGGACTTGGATGGGCGCATTGCCCGTCCGCAACCACAGCCTGGCGGGAACGTAGCGCATTATAGCTAAGTTCAAGCTAAAGTTTAAGGTTAGGTCGTCATTCGCACCGCGAGTACAGATTTCGCAGGTCGGAGCGGACCGTGCGTGTTCCCATGAAGCCCAGAGCTCCCCTACGGGGAGCTCCGGGGCGCCCGCCTCGGGGTGCCGTGGCCAAAAAATGGCAAATATGAGTACTGTTACCAATTTTGTAACAGGCAATTTTGGCCTCTCGGACAGATTTTGCGCTCAGTGTCGCCAACCTGATGCTTAGTTATTCTACATTTGTTTATTATCTTTTTACTTTACGACGCCGCCGAGTCCTAAATTCCTTGATTTTGCTGTTACTGATTTAGTGACAGTACTCATATTTGCCATATTTTGGCCAGGGCATATGATTAACCCCCTATTTTCGACGCGAATTATACCGGCTTAAGCCCAAAACACGCCCGCAGCGTGTTAAGCAACGCCTCTTGCTTCTTCCTGCGAGCATCGACACGATTCCGGTACCGCTTTCGCATACGCTGGTGGATGCGCCATGCGAGTGCCTCCATTGCCTCCATGTCGCAAAGTATCTCGTTATTGACCGTCGCGACCTCGACTCCCATAGTAATCAAGCCCGTGTTGCGTTTTTCATCATGGACACGTCCCCTTCGAGAGGAATGACCAAGCTCACCGTTGTATTCCAGGTCAAACCGGGCTGTTTCCTGATACGCATCGCAAACTGCATACGGCATCCCCGAGATTGCCTGCGCGCGGTCATCGAACTCGATCTTGTAGTCGGTCTTAAAGGGACCGCAGGCAAATCCGCCATAGGAAAACGGAAGCGAAAACATGGCAAGCATGATGCACTCCAGGGGTGAGCGCAGGTTTTCTGACAGGTAGGGACACAGGCGTAGCAGTTGTTTGGCCGCACTCCCCTTGCATGCCGCAAGGTAATCTGCCAGGCGATCGGGCGTCAACACCGGCTCGACTTCAAAGTAGCCCACGTCTGCCGGTTGGTCCTTGTCCTTTGCAAGTCTATTCGCAACAGGCGAAGTATAGGGAGGTAGATACTTCCCGCGATCGCTTAGTGAAATCTTGGAACACAGTTCCTGGGCCAGGGCAAACGCCTGGATACAGCCGACCTCGCGGGCGACGGCAACACAAAGGGCCTCGGGAGATAGGCTGTACACCCCCGGTTCCACCTCTAGAATCGAGCCGACAGGCAACCCGGAGCACACGGACCAGCCCACGCCAGGCATGCGGCGGCGCTGCGCCGCAGATCCCACCAGCAAGCACAGATCTTCTTGCACCTCGCCGCTTTTGGCTCCAATTCGCACCAGGTCGGGAAGATAGATATCCTCGGTCGAAGGCGATGACGCACACAGCACGCGGCGCTCCTCCTCGGGCTCAAGGTCCTTCCAGCCGATGTAGCCCATCTGCCGGCGCTCGGCTCGAATCATACGCAACGCCGAGGCGCCCGTCAGGATCACGGAAGCCGCTAGCTGCTCTTTTGTCGGTTTGTCACACTGCCTGATTGTTACCGCCACACGAATCACCCCTACCAAACGCGTGCGATAGCGAGGCCATCGACGGCTTTGGCGCCGGCGCGCTTAAGCTCCGCCGAGGCCGCTGCCATTGTCGCGCCCGTGGTAATGACATCGTCGATGAGCAGCAGACGGCAGCCACGTACATCCTCGACCGTCTCGTACATGTCCCGGGCATGTTCCCGGCGCTCGGCGCGACCGAGTTCGCGCTGGTCGCCATGACCGTATTTGACCAAGGCGTCCAACAATGGCACGCCCGAAAGATCGCAAAACGAGCGCGCGATTGCTTCCATGTGATCAAAACCACGCCGCCGAAACGCCGCCGCAGTCGCGGGCACAAATACCACCGCGTCGACACCGGACAGCACGCCGCCGTAACGGTCGGGGGCTGCTACCTGGGCATGCAAGGCGGTGTCGTAGAGCAGCTCTGCCAGATACGGTGCCAGACGGCGCTCGCCCGCATCCTTGTATGCCTTGATGATGCGCGGCAACGGATGTGCATAGACAGCGCACACCAGGCAGCGATCGAGGGCCTTAGCCACCGTCGAAGACGCACCCTCGACCGAGCACTCGGTACACAGCAGGTCTCCAAACGGAGCGCCGCACCTCGTGCAGCTGTGGCGCGGATCGACAAGCGTGAGCGACGCCAGGCATTCCCGACAAATAAGCGCACCGGCACGCTCGCAACCGGCGCATCGCGTGGGCGAAAGAACCTCGAGTGCCTCATGCGCCGCGCGCTCGGCAAACGGTAGCAATTCATCCGCTAACGGCAAGATGCCGGCACTCCGTAAGCGGCTCAAACCATTCAGACAGTTATTAATGACAAAACCCTCCCTACGCTTGGGCGAAGGGAGGGTTGTCGATTCAGTGCCATGATACCCCGTTGCACTTGGGGTCAGACAAGTCGAATCCGCTTGCGGGCGCTATTCGCCGGCAGGCGGTTGCGGTGCGGACGAGGTGTGGGTCGAGCCTTCGCCACCATCCTGGCGCGGCTTGCGGGAACGGCGACGGCGGCGGCGCTTCTGACTCTGGTCGGCCGAACCCTCGCCACTGCGATCCTCACGCGGTTCGCGCTCGTCGCGAGCACCGCCGCGCGAAGCCTTGGCGGCAGCTCCTCCGCCATCGCCGGGGCGACGGCGCGTGACCTTGACTTCACCATCCGAAACCTGATCGGCCACAGAAGGAACCGAGGGTTTCTGCTGCGTGCCCGAGGAATGGCGACGGCGCGGACGCGGCGCGCGCTCCTCCTCGCCACGTGGCCTGCCAGCCTTGTCGGCAGGCGCGTCGGAGGCCGAGGCACCCTTGGGAGCGGCACCGGCCTCGCGAGCGGCTGCGGCGCGGAAGGCGTCCTCGCGCTCCTCGCTCGACAGGTGGCGGCGACGACGGCGCGTGGGGTTCATGCCGCCGCCGCGGTTTTGCTGCTGGGGCTGCTGAGCCTCGCGCTCGCGAGAGGCGTTCTTGCCCGCGGTCTCGCCGTTGTCGACGGACGCCGCGCGCTTGCGGCGGCGACGGCCGCCGGCCGCCTCCTCGGCCTCGGACGCCTCGGCCTTGCCGCGGCCCTTTCCGCGGCCACGACCCTCGCCCTGGCCCTGACCGGCACAAGCATCGGATTCGGCATCGCGACGACGGCGCTTGGGCATCGACGTGCCGGCCAGACGGTCGGCACTCGACAGGCCATCGCCCACGTCGACGCCGTTCTCGCGATCGAGCTCCATGAGCGCCAGGCGCATCTCGGGCGACTCGATGCGCTCGAGCACATCGCGCGTCACGCAGTCGGGGCGGCAGCTGCAGCCCTGCTCGGCGGCCTTCTTTTTGCAGCCCTCCGAGCACGTCATATCGGCCAAGTTGACCTTAAAGACTTTACCGTTCTCTAGGCGCAGCACCAGCTGCTCACGCGGCGTGTCATATTCCTGGATACGCGCCTTGCCGAGCGGCGTATCGATGAGCGTCTTCTTTTTGGGCGCACGGCTCTTAAAGTCCTTGTACGCCTCGAACTCATAGCGCAGGCAGCACATCAGGCGGCCGCACACGCCGCTGATCTTAGACGAATTGAGCGGCAGGTCCTGCTCTTTTGCCATGCGAATCGAGACGGGCTCAAACTGTCCGCCAAAGCGCGTGCAGCAGAGCTCCTGTCCGCATTGGGCATAGCCGCCCACCAAGCGAGTCTCGTCGCGCACGCCAATCTGGCGCATGTCAACGCGAATGTGCAGCGTCGAGGACAGGTCCTTGACGAGCTGACGAAAATCGACGCGCTCCTCGGCCGCAAAGTAGAACACGGCTTTCTCGCCGCCAAACAGGTATTCGACACCCACCGGCTTCATCTCGAGGTCGAGATCTTTGACCAGACGGCGGAAATCGACCATGGCCTCATCGCCCTGGATGGCCAGGTCGTCGGCAAGCTGCAGATCGATATCGCTCGCCACACGCAGCACGGGCTTGAGCGGCTGACCGATCTCGTCTTGCGGCACCTCGAAGGGATCGGCCGTGACCAGGCCGATCTCGGTTCCGCGCTCGGTGGAGCAAATGGCATAATCGGCCTCGAGGATATCCAGATCCTGCGGGTCAAACCACAGGTCGCGCGAGGCGTAGGTAAACTTAACGGGTACGACTAACGGCATTTCAGTGCCTTCCTGATATCGAACAGCATGACCTCGATGGCCAGCTGGGGAGTAACGTTTCTGGCAATGTTGCGCTCGGCGGTCGCGACCGCCTCGAGCGCCCGGGTGGCACCCGCAACATTCGTCGCGGCGGCAAGCCGCCCGATCGTGTCGCGCACGTCCTCGTTCACAATGTCTGCCGCCTCATCCTGAAGCGTCAGCAGCACGTCGCGCATGAGCGTCCGCGCGCTCGCCAGCGCTTCCATGATACCCGAACGCTCGCGCGCGTTGAGTTCGCGCTTGTTGCGGTCCTCAAGCTGCTTCAATGCTCCACGCGACAGATAATCGGCGTTTTGCTCGAGCACCTTTTCCTGCGTGGACTTGACCTCGGCGAGCGGAGCCTTAACGGCGACGATGAGCGACTTGGCGCGGCTGAGTACATCGGCCTCGTCGGCGGCGATGAGCGAATCGATGGCGCGGATCATCTGGCGGCGAGCATCCTGGCGCTCGGCGCTCTTAAGGAACTCGATGCCGCGCGTAGGGCTCCCCGCCACGGCGACCGCCATGCGACAGCGTGCGAGATCCTGGCCCGTCGCGCGGCTCACGGCCTTCGTGGCCACGGCGGGCGACACCAGCCGAAACGGCACGCACTGGCAGCGGCTCACGATGGTGGGCAACATCACGTCTGCCGAGGTGCCCAGCAAGATAAACATAACGCCCTCGGGCGGCTCCTCGAGCGTCTTGAGCAGTGCGTTGGCGGTGTTGGCGCGCAGCTGCTCGGCACGGTCGATGATGTAGACCTTGGCCTTGGCACGGATGGGCGCCAGCGGCACGTCGTCGAGCAGCTCGCGGGTCTGGGCGATGAGGTAGCCCGTGGCGCTCTCGGGCGTGTAATAGTGCACGTCGGGGTGCGTATGGCGGGCGACACGCACACAGCTATCGCATGAGCCGCAGCCGTCCTGCTCGCACAGGAAGGCTTGGGCGAGCGCCCAGGCGGCATCGAGCTTGCCGGCACCGGGAGCGCCCAAAAACAGGTAGGCGTGCGATGCGCGGCCGCTGGCGACGGCGTTGGTCAAAAAATCGCGTACGCGCTCTTGGGTGTCGAGCTTGGCCAGCAAGCTTGCCTGAGCGGGGGCCATGTTACTCGGCCTCCTGGGCAAGCGTGGCGGTGACGGCGTCCTGGGAAATGTCGAGACCGTACGCGCGAACCTGCTCGACCGTCTGCGCGAAGACGTCCTCGATGGAAGCGGTGGCGTCGATGAGCTTCACGCGATCTGGCTCCTCGGCGGCAATGGCACTAAATCCCTGGTAAACGCGCTCCTGGAACACCATGCCCTTGGCCTCCATGCGGTCGACCGCACCACGGGCGGACATGCGCAGCGCCGCCTGCTCGGGCGTGATGTGATAGACGAGCGTGAGCGCCGGGTGCGTCCCCGCGACAGCAAGGTTGTTGGCGTCGCGTACCATCTGGCGATCGAGGCCGTCGGCAAACGCCTGGTAGCAGGTCGTGGAATCATAGAAGCGGTCACACAGGACCACCTTGCCGGCCGCAAGGGCGGGAGCTATGACCTCGTGCACCAGCTGGGCGCGCGCGGCCTCGTAGAGCAGCAGCTCGCAGGTATCCCCCATCGCCGTATTGGCGGGGTCGAGCAGCAGGGCACGGATCTTTTCACTAATGGCGGTACCACCCGGCTCACGCAGGGTCACGACCTGGTAGCCAGCGAGCTCGAGCGCTCGGGCCAGCAGGCGCGCCTGCGTGGACTTACCGGCACCATCGACGCCCTCGAGCGTGATAAAGCTATGTTGAGCGGGCTCAAAAGCCATGGGCGCAGTCCCTTCCTACAAGGCGCGTAAATGCAGATATATCAACCAAATCATGATACCCCAGGGGCAGGCGCACCCCAAATCCAACCTAGTCATTGGGGACGTTCTTAATTGACTGGTCGTTTAAGAACGTCCCCAATGACTAAAGGTGCCTTTCCAAAGTTGCGGTGAAATAGGGACTGACTGAAGCTCTAAGACCGCCAAACAGTCCCTATTTCACCGCAACTTATGATGGGGAATTTTGGATGCTTGGTATAATCGTCGTATGGCATTGAAATGTGGCGAAAGGAGTGGCAATGTCTCGGTATTGCGCCTCGTGCGGCAAGCTTCTTGCAGATAATGCCAAGTTCTGCACCTCGTGCGGTGCACCCGTTGAGCAAACAGCCGCGAGCGATAGCCAGCCCGCTTTTGAGCAGACCGGGCCCCTTGATACGCCGCAAGCCAAGGCGGACGATCCCCTCGCTTATCGCCCCGACCCCGCCGCAAGCCCCGCGGCCGTCGAGACCACACAGTGCATACCCGTCGCAAGCGGCTCGCCCCAACAGCAGCCGGCTCCCGCATACGCGCCTGCTTCGCCACAGACCCCCGCTCCCAAAAAGAGCGGCACCGGGGCGCTTGTCGCCGTTATCGTTGCGCTGGTGGCAATCATCATCGCCCTGGTCATCTTCTTTGTGATCAAACCGTTCGACAACTCTGCCACGCAGACGACTGCCGAGGTTACCAAGCTGCACCACGATGTTGACGATGATGACCTCAAGCCTCTCGGCGACCCCAATAGCCTTTACGACGATGACGATGACGACGAGGACGAGGCTGGCGGCGAAGCAACCCTCTCCGAGCAGAACCTCTACCGTCGCCTGAGCGAATACTACGACCTGCTCGAGGACCTCGATAGCCAGGTCCGCGCCTGCGCGCAGGCCTTCAATGGTAGCTATCTGGAAGAAGATCGCACCACCCGTCAAAATCTCGCCGACGTCGCCGAGCGCACGGAGGAGACCATCGAGCAGTATTACGATATCGTCGAGGACCTGGACGTCCCCATGAGCTCCAAGAACTACCACTCCTGGAAAGACATCATTGCCCTGTATGACGACCTTGATCACCGCATCGACGCGATCTGCGATGCCTGGGAGATCAGTCTAAAGTACGCAAAGCCCTCGGACCATAAGGACGAAATCGTGGCGCCGCTGGCACGCGACAACGAGCCGGGAACCAGCAGCAACAAGTATCGCTTGGACTTTGAGGACCGCTATCCCAGCGCCAAACCCGTCGAGGTGAACTAGCGTTTTGTCGTTCCCGAGCTGGCAGTTGGGGACGTTCCTAAAC